>JBARRC010000326.1:0-4711 GCA_049644045.1 Phycisphaerae bacterium | reverse complement strand
TCAACGTGGCAGGTGATGACATGGACTGGACGCGCCGAAGCGGTTCGACTCCATCCAGCAGTACGGGTCCCTCCAGCGCTCACGGCGGTTCCTACTACGTGTACACGGAGTCATCGAGCCCGAACTATCCTAACAAAACGGCCATATTGGAAGGTCCTTGCTTCGACTTCACTGTCACCGGCGATGAGGAGCTAACCTTCTGGTACCACATGTACGGGACAGCTATGGGAACGCTGTATGTCGAGGTCTCCGATGATTGCGTCGCCTGGACAACCGTATGGAGTCTGTCCGGCAACCAGGGCAACGCCTGGTACGAGGCCAACGTTGATCTGTCTGCGTACAGCGGGACAACAACCGTCATCCGGATCCGCGGCGTAACCGGAAGCAGCTATCGCAGTGATATGGCTGTCGATGACATCTCCGTGACCGCGACATCCGGACCGGAGTGCACCGTGCCGGCTGACTGCGATGACGGGTTGTACTGCAATGGCGTCGAGGATTGCGTCGGCGGCAACTGTGTTCCGGGCACCGCGGTTGACTGCAACGACGGCGTGGCCTGCACGGACGACTCGTGCAACGAGGGCACCGATTCGTGCGACAACGTGGCTAATGACGCCAATTGTGACAACGGCTTGTATTGCGATGGCGCCGAGACGTGCGATCTGGACTATGACTGCCAGCCGGGCACGGCCATCGATTGCGATGACAGCGTTGACTGCACGGACGACTCGTGCAACGAAGGCACCGATTCGTGCGACAATACGCCCAACGACACCTACTGCGACAACGGCCTCTACTGCGACGGCGCCGAGACGTGCAACGCGGTGTCTGACTGCCAGCCCGGCTCGGCCGTCGACTGCGACGACAGTGTCGGTTGTACGGATGATTCGTGCAATGAAGGCACGGACTCGTGCGACAACGTCGCCAACGACGCCTACTGTCCCGATGACGGGCTCTTCTGCAACGGCACCGAGTTCTGTGACGCGGTGGCTGACTGCAGCTCGACCGGTGATCCCTGTGGGCCGGGTGAGACCTGTAATGAGGACACCGACACGTGCGAGGCTGTGGTGATGTACACACCGGCTGAGTACGACCAGAACGAGGGCATGTTGATCGTGTGGGGGTCGTATACTGCCCTGCTGACCGACATGACGGTGGCCGTGACCACGGGTGATCCGGACGCGGTTGTCTATGTGGTGGTAACGGGTGCGTCGCAGCAATCGAGTGCTACTTCCACCCTATCATCAGCCGGGGCCGACATGGGCCAGGTGGAGTTCATCACGTACACAACGGACACCGTTTGGATTCGTGATTATGGTCCACGGTTCACGATCAACGATAATGTGCGCGAGACCGTGGACTTTGAGTACAATCGCAACCGTCCCAACGACAACGCCTTCCCGTCCTTCCTCGGCGGCCTGTGGGGCGAGACGGTATCCACGATGGGCCTCACCCACGGCGGTGGAAACCTCCAGGTCGCTGGCGGCGATGCGTTCATGACCGAGCTCATCCTGGATGAGAACACCGGCCTCACGGAACAGGACGTGGCGGACATCATCGACCAGTATCTGAACCTCGATCTGACCATCTACGGTCGATTCCCGAGCACCTTCGATAGCACCGGGCATATCGACATGTGGATGCTGCCGGTCTCGGACACGGCGATCATCATCGGTGAGTATGCCAGTTCGACGGGTGAGCCGTACACCATCACGGAGGATGCGGTCAGCGACCTGACCTCGAGAGGCTACACGGTGTACCGTACGGCGGGTTGGAACACGGGCGGGGTACACTACACGTACACCAACGCCGTGATCATGAATGATGTTGTGCTGGTTCCGCAGTTCAACGTCGCCGAGGACGCAACAGCCCTGTCGGTATTCCAGACGGCGTTCCCGGATCGCACGTGCATCCAGATTGACTCCACCTCGATCATCAGCGCCGGTGGAGCAGGCCACTGCATCATGGATCACGTGCCCGCGGTCCCGTGTGGCAGTGACGGCGACTGTGACGACGGGTTGTTCTGCAACGGTGCGGAGACCTGCGTTGGTGGCGTTTGCGAGCCCGGCAGCGATCCGTGCCCGGGTCAGGGCTGCGACGAGGTGAACGATGAGTGTATTTCGGGACCCACGGCGCGGTTGGAGTCCGGTACGGCGACGGTCGGTGGCACAGCCGTGACGGTGAATCTGACTAATACGTATGACAGTCCGGTCGTGGTGTGCTCAATCCAGTACGACAACAACAGCACGCCGGTGGTCACGAGGGTCACCAACGTCACATCGTCGAGCTTCGACGTTTACTTACAGAACCCCTCGGGCGGTGCAGTAGCGACGGAGAACGTCAGCTACCTGGTCGTCGAAGAGGGCATCTGGACGATCGACGGTGTGAACATCGAGGCCCAGACGTACCTGTCGACGGTCACCGACGAGAACAACAGTTGGGTGGGCGAGGCTCAAAGCTACGGGCAGAGCTACACGAACCCGGTGGTTCTCGGCCAGGTGATGAGCAACAACGACGCCGACTGGTCGGTCTTCTGGTGCCAAGGCACGGCCCGAACCAATCCGCCGGTAGCCAGCGCTCTTAGAACCGGCAAGACGGTCTGCGAGGACACAGACACGACCCGGGCCAACGAGACCGTTGGATTCATCGTCTTCGAGCGAGGCCACGGCACCATCGGTGGTGTCGCGTTCGAGGCACTTGTCGGTGCCGACAGCGTCATGGGCGTGAGCGATTCCCCGCCGTACACCTACACATTCGACACGTCGTTTAGCTCCGCGCCTGCGGTTGCGGTGACGACGATGGCGGGCATGGACGGCGGCAACGGCGGCTGGTCCTACTCGCACGGGTCGACGCTGGCAACGACGACGACCCTGTATCTGTCGATCGACGAGGATCAGATCGGCGATACCGAGCGTAACCACACGACGGAGCAGGTCGGCTACGTCGTGTTCGAGACGTCGCTGGTTTACCCGTAAGAGACCCGACGGTCACAAGATGATACCGTAGCATAAGCGGGCCGGTGTGCGTTGACGCACGCCGGTCCGCTTCGTTTTGACGAGCCAAGCTGGAGGGGAACATCTGTTTCAAATCACGAATGGCATCAAGGAGTACGTTGAAGACATCTCCGGTCCCACACGATGTTCATCACAGGGCACGAGAAGCCGATCTCCTGAGGAGTAGAGGCATACAAAACGGCTCCGAATGGAAGAACGCCCCATAAGCGACACCCCGAGGGATTGGTTTGTATGCTGAAGAGTGCTACTCTTTTGTTGGTTATGGAGAGATTGTAGCATCGACACGCTCAGTACAAAGCTTCCAGGGTATCGGATCACCAGGCAGGTCGGCACCGGTGCCGGGTCGAAGATCTACGTCGCGACTGAGCTGAAAACCGGCAACACGGTGGCCGCCAAGCACATCGTGCGAAACACGGCCGAGGAATTGCGGTTCTTCAAACAGGCCGAGACCGAGTTCGCTGTAGGCAGCAAGCTCAACCATCCGAACCTGCGGCGCATCTACGCCATCCATCGAATCCGCAGGCGGCTCCAGGTCAAAGAGCTGCTGGTGGTGATGGAGTACGTGGACGGGCTCAGCCTGGAAAAGGCCAGGCCCAACCGCCTCAACACTTTTCTGAAGCTTTTTCACAAAGTGGCGATCGGCCTGGATGCCATGCACCAGGCCGGCTATATCCACACCGACATCAAGCCCACCAACATCATGCTGGCGCGGGGCGGTGCGATGAAGATCATCGACTTTGGCCAGTCCTGCCCGATCCATCATCGCAAGGAGCGCATCCAGGGCACGCCCGACTATATCGCCCCCGAGCAGGTGCGCCGCTTCCGGCTGGATCAGCGCACCGACGTGTTCAACCTGGGCGCAACGATGTACTGGGTTCTGACCTCGGAGAAATACCCGACGGAGATACGTGGGACCGACTCACGCGGCGGGATCAGCCTGATGTCCCCGGACAGACCCGTTGCCCCCATCGAACTCAATGATAAGATTCCCCTCTCGCTTTCGAAACTCGTGATGGAGTGTTGCCGCGAGAGCCCGGCCGAGCGACCGGCCGACATGAAGCAGGTGATCGCGAGGTTGGCCGTGGTTCACAAACTCTGGAGACAGTTCCGCGAAAGCGTCCGTGCTGAACGTCGCACGGCGGTTCACCCTCCCGCGAATGAAGCGACTCAAACGACCGAGGACGACGCATGAGTGAGCCCGACCACGCTGCCGAGGTCTTCCTCGAAGCCGCCCGGCTGGACCAAGACGATCCGCTTCTGCGCGGTTCCTTGCTCACATTCCCCGATTACGGGCAGGTGGTGATGACGGGTGATCTCCACGGCCACCGCCGCAACTTCGAGAAGCTGAAGCGTTTTTGCGATCTTAAGCACTTCGGTGCCCGCCACGTGATCCTTCACGAGATCATCCACGAGGAGGTCGAGTCGCTCGCGGCCCACGACACCTCGCACGAGGTGCTGCTGGACGCCGCACGATGGAAGTGTGAATTTCCCGATCAGGTGCATTTCCTCCAAAGCAACCACGAACTCGCGCAGCTCAGCCGGCACGAGATCACCAAGAACGGGCGCGTCGTGACGATGGACTTCGAGGAGAGCGTCCTTAATGCCTACGGCCAGTCCGGCTACGCCGTGTTGGAGGCGATCTATACGTTCATCCGCTCGCTTCCGCTGGCCGGTCGGACGACCAATCGCGTGTTTCT
>JBARRC010000325.1:0-5227 GCA_049644045.1 Phycisphaerae bacterium | reverse complement strand
ATTCGCATGTGCCACAGAGAATGGCCACACCCCAGACAGAGTCATTCAACGATCGGGTTACCCGTATCGCCCATATCTTCCGTGTACGCTGCACATGGCCGCTGCCGCACAGACCGCGACCGCGGCTGTCTCTGTTCGTAACACCGTCGGGCCTAGTGTTGTGGGTAGTGCTCCGGCCTCGTAGAGCTGTTCCCGTTCCGCGTCGGACCAGCCGCCTTCCGGCCCCACCCACACGAGCACCGAGCTGCCTTTGTGTTGGGCACTCAACAGTTCACTGAACGTGGTGGATTCCGGGTCCGGGTGCGCGAGAGTCGATGCATCAAAATCGCCGATCCGTTCGACAATCGCTGCAAACGGCTGCGGAGGGGCAATCTGCGGAATCCATGACCGGCCGGATTGCTTCGCCGCCTCGATGGCGCGGCGGTTCCACCTGTCGACCGCGGGAGCGTCGGGTTTGCTGACACTGCGTGCCGCGAGGACAGGCCAGATCGCGGCGACGCCGAGCTCGGTACATTTCTCGATCAGGTATCCCTGCCGGTGTGCCCGGGTCATCGCCACAGCCAGGGTGATCTTGTGCGAAAGCTCGAACGGACGCTCCTCGACCCGTGTTACGTCGACGCGGAGCCGGCGCCGATCGATCCGCACTATAAGGCCGGCTGCTTCCCGGCCGGCACCGTCAAAGAGAATGACCTCCTGACCGGGTTTCGCCCGCAGCACGGCGATCGCATGATGCGATTCCTCGCGTGGTACGAGCACCGAGCCCTCAGACAGCGCCGGATAGAATAAACGACAAGCCCGCATCGTGGGCGATTATCAGCGCTCCATCCCCAGCGGCAACCTCACGTCGCAGCACCGCCGGACCGATAAAACAAAAGTTCAACGAAATCACGCAACGAGTCGAGGAACCCAATACACCGTATGACCAGTCAACAGCCGCCAGACCAGTCTTCGCCGGATCCAACGAAAGACATGAATTCGGGTATGTTGTCCGAGCAGGAACTCAACGAGGTGTTGGCTGAGGCGTCCTCACTGGCGGCCGACCTCTCGGAGGAGGTGGGCGCATCGGACAAGGAGCCGGCCGTGCCAACCGAGACTGGCGCAACGCCTTCCGAGGACGGGTCCCTACCCGCGGACCTTGACGCCGAACTTGGCGAACTGGAGCGTCTTGTGGGTGCTGCCGGCAGCCAACTCGACACTACGTCGGAACCTGCTAACGAATCCGCCCCTTCCTCGGACGAGTCAGCGTCGTCGTCCAAGCAACCCGTAGCGTCAACTGGCGATCTTGCGATTCCGGATTTCATGTCGGAATTCACACAGCCGGAAGAATCCACAGAGACCACGTCGGAAAAGCCCGCAGAGACCGCACCGGATGAGCCCGAGCCCGCCGCATCGGAACCCGAGCCGGAAGCACCGGCCGGAGTGAGCCAGGATATCGACCCACCCGCCGGCGTTCCCAAACTCGGCGTGGTCGGCACCGGGATGGTCGGCGTCATTGGCACGCCCATCCCCGCATCGCCCGTGGAGGGTAAGTTGGAGCAGGATCAGCCTGCGGAAAAGCGCGAAGAAACAGCATCCCAGCCAGGGTTGGTGTTGAGACTGGCCAACGCCATCTGCCCGGCTGTAACCCGTTTGTCACCGTTGGCGATGTCGGCGTGCGAACGGGTTGTGGCTGGCCTCGAAGTGATAGATCGGCCGCTGGCCAAAGTCGGGGGTCCCGTTCGGCGGTTGATCGGCTGGATCGCCATCGCCACGGTGGGAATGTCCGTCATCGTGTATCTATACTCGCTTGTCTGAATAGACGTCCGAGACGATTCATCCCCGGGGCTCATTTGAATCATTTTCCGCGCGCACTTAGAATGTTTAGAGAACGGTGCCGACTCATCGTTGCGGTGCGCCATGTGTGGGTTTACACCATGGGAAGTACAGGCAATACCAATGCGCTATTTGCTTCATATTGCTGAAGTCCGAGGCACAATATCTGGTGTCGGGAAGCGCGCGCGGAACGCCATTACCTTCGTAGTGGTGTTGTTCATTCGCTGTTACCAGGGCATGATCCGTCCGCTATTGATCGGCTCCTGCAAGGTCCATCCGAGCTGTAGCGAGTATGCGATCGAGGCGCTGCAAACACATGGCCCATGGCGTGGGGCGATCCTCGCCGTTCGTCGACTCGGTCGTTGCCACCCGTTTTCGCCCGGTGGGATTGATCCGGTTCCCGGGCCGCTCCCTCGCGGTCGCGGTTCGGAACCAGCATTGCCGCGCACGGGCAAGGCGCGAGATTAACCTCACATCGCTCATCAGACCGCTCGATAGAAACCTTGCGTGCCCAAAGTAGCGTCACCCCTCGTGGGTGACGAAAAATGACCCGGGCAAGACAAGCAGAGCGGCTTCGAGCATGAGCAGCCCCGCGGACAATGTCATGAGTGTGGCGGTCGCGCAGCCGCCTCGCGAAGACCCGACGCCCACACAAGTGCAGCCGGTGCAGGAACAATCCACGGCGGCGTCCGCGGCACCGGATGGCCGGGTCTATCTTGCGGCGGCGCATGCTTCGCTTTCGCGATGGTTGCGAATCCTCGGGCCGGCACCCTGGCTTGCCGATGAATCGCGAAGCGCATCGGCCTCATACCGGTCTGCATCGGTCCTCTACCGGCAGCAAGCCGCCACGCTGGCGATCGCGATGCTGTGCGAGCTGGATCCGCAGCGGCCGGACCGGCCGTATCTGCGTGAGGTTGTCCGCACTTCGCTGATTCGCTGGCAGCTTTCGCTGAGCGGTGACGGTCGGCCCGCGCACTACCGGCTGCGCCGCAGTCCGCTGCACGCGGCGATTCTCTGGCATGTCGTCCTGCTTCTGAGCGAGACCACCGGGTTTCAGACAGGCCTGCTCTTAAGTGACATCGAACGGCACCTCAGGTGGCTGGTGCGGCGCCCGCAACGAGTGCCGTGGCTCGAGGCCGCCACTCTCTGCGCGATGGCTGATGGTGCGGTGCTGGTTCGCGATGCCGCACTCCTGGCACAGGCGCGGGACCGACTGTCGGCGTTTCTGGCGCGGCAGGATGAGGAGGGGTGGTTCCCCGAGCGTGGCGGGGCGGACATCGGTCGACTTTCGCTGACCGTCGACGCCCTCGCGCGTCTTTATCGACAGAGCGGATGGGGTGAGCTGGAAGAGCCGCTACGGCGGGCGCTTGGATTCCTGATCCATTTCGTTCACCCTGACGGGAGCGCGGGTGGGTGCTACAGCTCGTGCGATACAGCGTTCTTGACGCCGTACGGGGTGGAGCTGCTCGCACCGACGTTTACGGATGCGGCGGCACTCGCACTGCTTGGTCGCCGGCAGTGCGAGCGCTTCGAGACACATCGGGCCCACCGTTGGCCGGACGGTTTATGTGCGGTTTGGGGAGCGAATCTGACCCTCGCGGCCGCCAATGCGACTTCACGGTTTCCCGCAAGCTGTACCTACCCCTGTGACGCGATCGGCCATAAGCGCTTTCCGCATGCTGCGCTGTCGATTTTCTCAACCGGTGCGTATCACGCTGTGGTGGGCGGGAAAAAGGGTGGCGCGTTACGCGTGACATGGCGAACAGGCGCGGCCGGCCTCGACGACCCCGGTGTCACTGTCGTGTACCCGCACAAGACGCGCACCAGCGCCCGGTCCGACAGGCGCATCGTTGAACACGTGACGGATTCCTCGGTAACGGCCAGTGGCTTTCTTCGACGGACCAAGCTGGTGTCGGATCGGCTACGGCGCTGGATCAAACGTCCTCTCTGGTGGATCGGTTCGCGGCGGCGGGCGTTCTCGACACCGTTGCTGACAAAGGAAAGTCATCCACCTCGCATTGATTACCAACGACTCACGCACGATCGGTACAACCGCCAGATCACATTCGGTGAGGACTGGATCCGGATCCGCGACTGCGTTCACTGCCGCCTGCCTTGCAAGACAATCATCTGCCAGTCACCGTCGCCTGTGCGGGGCAAGCCGTTCAGCGATTCCAGCATACTCGACCCGCGCGCCCACACGCCGATCTTCGTGGACGGCGGCCGAAACGTCGAAATCACCCGCCTCTACCGCAACGGCGAACTGGTCGACCACCATCCCGACTCACCGCAGGGCACGCAGAGAAACAAAGGGTGAGAGCTCACAGTAAATCAAACGGTTGGGTGGCATCCTCGGCGCAGGCGAGCATAATCTTGCGTTGAGCATGTCGCATATCGTGGCGATAACTGGACTTGTGATTATTGACCAGGCGTGACCCGGCGGCGGGCAGCTACTTCTTGCGGGTGCGTGGGGTTCTGGGCTTTTGGCCGTCGAGCAACGCTTCCTCGGGGTCGGCGGGTTTCGGTTTGTATTGCGCGATGAGTTTGCGGATGCGCGGCTGGTCGGGGTTGATCTCGAGCGATCGATGCCAGTGCTCCAGCGCGCGATCGCGTTGGTCAGTCAACGTGTTGTCTTCAAGATAGCGCAGCATGTTGATCGACCCCAGGCCGGCATACGCGCGCGGCAGGCGCCAGTCGTAGGCCAGCGCCTGTTTGTAGCAGACCTCAGCAGCTATGAAATCTCTCAACTGGAACAGGCAGTATCCCAGCGCTTCGTGAGCCGCAGCCAGTTGTGGGTCCATCCGGATCGCCTGTTCCAGCGAGCGCCGCGCCATCTTCAGACGGTCCTGGTTCATATAGGTATGGGCGAGGTTAATCAGCACGAGTGGCTGGCGGCTGTCGCGCTCCAACGCCTCCTTGTACGCGTGAATCGCCTCGTAATACCTCTCCTGCGCGTCGAGGGCGACGCCGAGATTCACATAGGCATGAGGCCGATTCGGTTCGATGTCGATCGCCTTCAAGAACCGCTCGACCGCCTGGTCGAAGTCGCCGGTCTCCTGGTAGCAGACACCGAGATTCACCTGGGCGTCGAAATCGTTGGGTTTTAGCTCCACGGCATGCAGGTAAGCCTGGATCGCATCCTTGATGCGTTTCGTGAAGTGGTAGAGCTGGGCCAGGTTGAACGTGTCGGGGAAGGAAAAGGGATTATGCCGGATCGCTTCGATGAAGCGTTCGATGGCCAACTCGTAGTCGCCCATCCGTCGGTAGATCACCCCCATCCGTGAATGCGCGACAGCGATTTGCGGATCGAGCTGAGCCGCGGCCTGGAACTCCACGAGCGCGGCCTCCAGATCATCCGCCGCCAGCAGCCCTTCGCCGCGGTCCACGTGACGCTTTGCTTGATACTCCCTGATGA
>JBARRC010000324.1:0-2933 GCA_049644045.1 Phycisphaerae bacterium | reverse complement strand
CCCACCCGCCGATTCTGTCACGGACCCAACAGCGAACCCGGATGAAAAAACGTTTGCGAACAGCGACGCGAGGGGGTAGAATGGCTGGTACTTACTTATCGGACCGATCGGCCGCGTCACCGGAGCGACAGGACATGTGACGACCTGCGACTCGTTCTGCCGTGCGAGAACATGACGATGCGGGCACATGCAGCGGCGCTCAACCATCAACAGCACGCCGGCGTTTGGCCTTGGACGGTACGCTGATGGCGATGGGGAGAAGGCGACGCGCGAACGCGAAGGAAACCAGGGCTCAGTGAGGTCGGACGCTATGAAGTGGAAGGATTTCGAGAGGGATGTAGCCGACCTCTTCGAGTTGTTTGGGTACCAGACGACGCACAACACCAAGATCAGCGGGGGGCAGACGGATGTCCTCGCCATCTCTCCGCGAAGAAACCGCCCCGACGTCCTCGCGGAGTGCAAATATCACGATACCCCAAAGGGCAAGGTGGGCATAGACGATGTCCAACGGTTTGCCGCAAGGGTCACAACTGCACGAATGAACGGCGACGTCGATCAGGGGTACGTGGTCACGAACACCGGCTTCACAGCGGACGCCCGCGCCTGCCTCGAACGTACCCCGCAACAGCGTTACGTGTTCCTCGTGACTTTCGAGCAGCTACTCCAATCGCTCTTGGATGCTCACAATTACCTCAGCGATTTCGTGTCTGACTTCGCGCGGCGAGGGAGCGATCGCGACTATGTGCCCCTCTCAGTTGTGGAAACCACGGGCTTCCCAGGTACAGCGTTTGAATTGCTACCTGGAGATCAATTGACATCCACTTCGCGCGCGGAGGGGTCCTCTCAATCTCATCCTCGCGCAATTGTGCTGCCGCAGGCGGAGATTGACCGCTTCTCGGACAAGCAGTTCATTCGGCGAGACGCGAACGGGCGAACAGCCCTCGTCTTCGACCGACTTCAGGACGAGGCCGCGCGTATCCACGCGGCGCACGAAGCCCGAGCGTCCGACTCCCACGCGCTCTATCTGAATGCGCTACGCGAGGCCGCTCGCACTGTCCTTTCCGATGTCACACCCGATGTCCTGGCGCGTGTCGGATTCCATGATCAGGCCGAGCTTTCCACCGCCCTCGCGCAGGATCTTGGCGAGGTACTCTCCCGGTTGTCTCTTACTTTGCGCAGCCCGATGCCCCAAACCTTCCCCCCAATGCCGCTGCGCAACCGGTGGGCGCGGGATACAACTCGCCGTATCCTTGACGAGTGCCGGAAACGCCTCGACGTGCTCCAGCCGGACAGAGTCCGTCTCGACTCCCTCGGTGACTTTGGCCCGGTCGTTCTCAGTGCTGTGCAGACACCGCACTCCGAAGAGGCAAACGGCGGCGCGCGTGACTCGCTCCAGGTTCTCGCCCTGGACGATGCGCTACGACACTTAAACGAGTTTCTTGCGGCGAGCGCGGCGAATCTCTACGTCCTGCTCGGGGACTACGGGGCTGGAAAGACCACGGTCTTAAATCGCCTGATGTCCGATCTCGCAGCGCGTAAATTGGCTGCCCCTTACGACTCGACGATTCGCATACCCCTCCTCATCAATCTGCGGGATTACAACAAGGTCCCGGATTTCGACCAAGTTGTTCGCTCGTTCATTGTGGACCAAGCTGAAATGGGCGATGTCAGCCTGCGCATGTTTAGACGGCTTAGCAATTGGGGGCGTTTGATTCTACTCCTGGACGGTTTTGATGAGATGCTTCAACGCGTGACCAAGCCCGACCGGCGCAGATGCTTTCAGGAAATCGCCGACTATGTTCGGCCCAAAGCGAAGATCGTCATTACCGGACGACCGGGGTACTTCCCGGACCATGCAGAGTTCGCCGAGGTGCTGGCCAGCATGGAGACATCAAGGGCAACCGGCCACACGATACGCCCGCGCATCGCGTGCTTACAGTTGATGGATGATTCCCAAGTTGAGCGGTTCGTCCAGATGCTTCCCGACGACGAAAGAGCGCTCGCTCGCGATCTGGTTTTCTGTCAGCCAGGGCTTCTGGACTTGGCTCGCCGCCCGGTTCTGGCAAAGGTAATCACAGAGTCCGTCGCACAGCTCAGCGAACTGGGATCCGAGCAAGTTACGCCACGGCGTCTATATGAGATCTACACCAACAAATGGGTGGAGATAGAAGAGGACAAAGGGTCTTTCCGCGTCCTCATTAGCCCAGAGCAGAAATCCACATTCGTTCGTTATCTGGCGATGCAAATGCATCTTTCAGGTTACTTGGCCATTCATTACAGCGAACTTGATAAGCGCGTGGCACGCTACTTCGAGCTGGACTCTGCAGAGAAGATCGATCAATTCAGTCATGATGTGCGTACTTGCTCCTTCCTGAACCGGACGGACAATGGTGAATACCGGTTCATTCACAAGTCGTTCATGGAGTTCTTCGTCGCATGTGAGTTTGAACGGCTAGACGAGTCGCCATTTGCGCAATCATTCGACAAACGGTTGACGCAGGAGATGCGATCATTCCTTGACCTGGCGAAGCTCCCGGAGGTCTATCAGATTCGCACGGAGAAGATCGATTCTGTTCTTGAGAGAGTGAGAGTCCAGAAGGACAATGCGATTAGGAACGCGGACTATGAGCGCGCAGCGGCGATCAGAGATGTGATGGACGTGCTGAAGCAGATCAAGAAGGACGTAAAGCGGTTGTTCGTCCGTATGGGTGACGCGCCTCGCCTCGAGACCTGCCTCAAGGCGATCAAGGACTGTCCTTCAAAGAACAATTGGTCCGCAGAGACAAGGAGAGATTTGGCGGAGTGCGTGGAAGAGCATCTTGCGCAGGCGATTCCAGCTTTGGGCCGGGCCGTTCGGGAGTGGAACGTGCCCCACGAGACCGAGGAGACTGAGGCCGAGTCGGAGCCCGCGCCGGAGTGACGAAGGGACGGAG
>JBARRC010000323.1:0-10589 GCA_049644045.1 Phycisphaerae bacterium | reverse complement strand
GCGATAAATCGCTGGGATGACGGTGCCGGACAAGATCGCAGTCCCGTAGGGACGATTGAACCGACAATCGGCATTCGTTCGTCCCTACGGGACCGGAATCGTTCGCAAACACCACGTTCCCAGCGATAAATCGCTGGGCTATTGTCGAATGTCCCTCCGGGACAAGGTTCCGATCCGCCTGCGCGGGCTTGGAAGATGTGGGCAATAGCACGGCGTAAGCGACGGGTCACCTGCGAGTTGCGAGGCCGTGCCGGTCGTTCTCCTCGCTACGCAGTTCGGGTCGCCCAGTGGGGTCGAATCGGTTATCCTCGCTTTGTCTTGCGATAAACTTCGGGGGTCTGGGGCAGGATGAGACGAGCCACACTGGATCTGACACAGCCCGGTTGGGCGATCCTGCTTGCGATCCTTGTGCTCGTGGCGATCGGCGTTGCGAGCATCTACGTGACGGATACGCACTACGTGCCCGATCACGACGGCCCCGCCAACGCCGCCAAGCAGTGTCTGCGTGTGCTTATCAGCGCGGTGGCGGCGATGGTGATTCTGCGGATCGGTTACCAACCCATCTCGCGCCACGCATACGCGATTTTTCTCGTTGCGCTTGCGCTGTTGATTCCGCTCCTATTCGCCAAGCTCTTTCATGCCAGCTTCGGCGGTTTGACCGCGCCGCGTAACAGTGCGTATCGATGGCTTCATCTGCCGGGCTTTCCCATTCAGCCGTCGGAGCTGATGAAAGTTGCCTATGTGATCGCGCTGGCGTGGTACCTGCGTTATCGCAAGAATTACCGGCGGTTCGGCGGCCTGCTGATTCCCGTTGCGATATCGGCTGTTCCGGTGGGGATGATTCTGCTCGAGCCGGACCTGGGCACGGCATTACTTTTGCTGCCGGTGCTGCTGACGATGCTGTTCATGGCCGGTGCCAGGATGAGGCACCTTGTGCTCATCATGTTGATCGGCCTTGCGGCGGCACCGATCGCCTGGTGGCAGATCAAAGGCTACCAGCGTGCGCGTGTGACAGCCGTGCTGCTGCAATCGCAGACGCTGCGACAGGCGGTGATCGACCATCCCGAGCCCTACGCTTTCTTGGTCAGTAAGCGCCAGGCGATCGAATGGGCGGCGAGTTCCGGCTATCAACTCGTGCATTCGAAGAACGCGGTTGGCAGTGGCGGCGTTTTAGGACAGGGGTGGGGCGATGGCGTTTACGTGCGCAGCGCGCTGTTGCCGGACCGCCACAACGATTTCGTGTTTGCCATCATCGCGCATCAGTGGGGGCTGACCGGTGCCCTGCTGGTGCTGATCTGCTATCTCGTGATCGTCATGGCGGGGGTTCGGATCGCGTCCGCAAACACGGATCCGTTCGGCCGGCTGCTGGCTGTGGGCGTGGTGAGCATGATCGCGACCCAGGTACTCATCAACGTCGGCATGACGGTCGGTCTGATGCCCATTACTGGGATGACACTGCCCTTCGTGTCATACGGCGGCAGCAGCCTGTTGAGCAACTTCGTGGCGGTAGCCCTTTTGGTCAGCGTTTCACAGCATCGGCCCTTCCTGCTGGCCACCAGGCCCTTCGAGTTCATGCGCGAGGAGCGGGCAAAGGACCACCTCATCGAGTACGAGGGGCTCGAACACTCGACCGATACTCCTATTCCGGATTATTTATACCGCCGAGAACGCCGAGAGCGCAGAGCATTGCCTGAGAAGAAGTTGTGACCCAATCGGAGCGATCGGCGTACACCGGTCACGTAAACCGCATTCGGTGGAGGATGTCGCTGCCGGATCGTTGCGTTCGGACGGATCGAGGGGCGATCGTGGCTTCAATACGCGCCGCGCCACGTCCAGCCAGCGCCGTCGGTGCGTCGCCCCCGCCGATCAGCATTGGCGCGGTGAAGACGAACGCCTCGTCAATCAGGCGGGCTTCCAGCAACGTGGTGAGGATTGTCGGTCCCCCTTCCACCAGCAGGTTCGTCACATCGCGCTTCGCCAGCTTCTGCAAACAGTCGCGCATCACCAGGCGCCCGCGGCGTGTGCGACACGCGATCACCTCGACGCCCTTTCGCCGCAGCCGCTCGGCCTTGCGCGAGTTCGCCCGTGACACCGTGGTCATTACCAGGGTCCGTGCGCTGCCGGCTGTGACAACTAATTGACATTTCTCTCGAAGCCGCAGCCGGCCGTCGAGCACGACGCGCAACGCCTTGCGACGAAGGGGAACCCCGCGGGCGGTCAGCATCGGGTCATCAGTGAGCGCGGTGCCGGAGCCGACGAGAATCGCGTCCACACGGGCGCGCAGCCGATGTACGCTGCGCCGGGAGGCTTCGCAGGAGATCCACCGCGAGTCGCCGGTACGGGTGGCCAGCTTGCCGTCGAGGCTCTGCGCCCATTTGGCGATGACGTAGGGTCGCCCCAGCCGCATGCGTGTCACATAGGGTGCGAGGACCTCGGCGGCTTCGCGCTCAAGAAGGCCCGTCTCAACCGCGATTCCGGCGGCACGCAACCTTCGGATACCCCGGCCTTGTACGACGGGGTTCGGGTCGCCAACGGCCACCACCACCCGGACGACCCGGGCGTCGATCAAAGCGTCGCTGCAAGGCGGGGTCTGGCCGTGATGACAGCAGGGTTCCAGCGATACATAGAGGGTCGCACCACGCGGGTTTGCGGTGCAGAACCGGAGGGCTTCAATCTCGGCATGCGGACCGCCGAACCGCCGGTGGTATCCCTCGCCGATCACACGTCGATTACGAACGACGACGCAGCCGACCATCGGGTTGGGTTCGACGCGGCCTTCGCCCCGCCGCGCGAGAGCAACGGCCCGCGCCATCATGCGACGGTCGAAGTCATCAAAGAGCTTCTCTTTGGACACTCGACTACTCGTGCCGTCTGCGGGGTCTACGATCGAACAAGGTGTGCAGCAGCAACACGGCCACGCCGCACACCAGCGCAGCATCGGCCACATTGAACACCCACGGCCAGGTGTCCTGACCCGCGAGTTTCGGCACCCGGGCGGGGAATTTCGGTACGAACTTGATGAAGTCCCGTACCACCCCCTGTTGCCGCACGGTCACGGTACCCGATGAGAATCTCTGTTCATTAGCACCGTCGGGCCAATCGCCGATGCGAATGACCGGAGCACCCGGTTCACTGAGGATCTTGCCGATACGCGGTTCCCGCCGCCCGGATGGTGAATTGTGGCTTACGACATCCGCTATGATGAACGCCCGGTCGTACAGATTGCCGAGCGCACCGGCGAGGATCAAAGCCAGAGCAACGTGGAGACCCCGCTGGGCGCGACGGCTGTGCGCGAACAAATAAAACACGAACCCCAGCGCAAAAAGTGAAGCGACAATGAACACGCTCGTGTACCCGGAAAAGGACCCGAACACCGCTCCGGCGTTCAGCGACCGGCGAAAGTCGATGATTCCAGGAATGATCGGGTGGATTTTGTCTGACGCCAGCGCCCTGAACGCCCAATCCTTGGACCACAGATCGAGCCACAGCACCGCACCGGCCACGACCCAAAAACAGACCTGAGAGGGAAGATGCCGGACGGCCGCCTCGACGTAACCGTCATCCCGGCTGGTTCCGGAGGCTGTAGAAGCATCCATAGTAGGCGAGCCGGTCAGGGTGCGCGCCCTTCTTCGCGCGCGCGAGCGTACTCGATGCAGTATTCGGCCCAAGGTTTGGCGCGGAGCCGTGCCTTGGTAATCCTCTTACCCGTGGCGATGCAGATGCCGTATGTTTTCTTCTCGATGCGATCGAGCGCTTCGTCGATCTCACGAACCAGCGCCCGCTCGTTAGCGATCAGCCCCAAGGTGAACTCTTGTTCCCAGTTATCGCTGCCCAAATCGGCCATGTGAATGGGCATTGCGGAGTGTTCACCATGTCCAGCACCTTTGGTGTTAAGCGCCTCCCGGGTAAGTCGGTCGATATCGCCGGCAAGTTCGGCCCGTTTGCGGAGCAGCAACTCTGTGAACTTTTGCAGGTCGTTGTCAGTCAGGTACGTTTTGGGGAGCGGACGGGTCTCCTCAGGGAGCTGAATCTGATCCTGGGAGGTTGCCGGGGGCTCGGTGGTCCGGGATGTTCTCTTGGATCCGGAGGTCCTCTTGGCAGCCTTGCGAGCTGTGACCTTTTTCTTCACCCTCTTCTTGGCGGTCTTGGCCACGGCACCGCCCGAACGGATCGACTTCGCGGTGCTGCGCTTCGCCGCGGTCGCAGTATGCGAGACCACTTTTCTTCCGAGCGCTTTGGCCTTGCCGAGCTTGCCGACGACCTTCTTCGTTTCAGCCGAGGCAGAGGTACGCTTCCGCGTCCCCTTCGATTTGGAAGCGGTGCGTTTGGAACCGGCCTTGGTTGTCACCTCTTTGACCATCCGAGTGGTCCACCGACCCAAGATGTCGGATGAACGCTAAGTCCTTGTCACATAAGGAGAAACGACAGATAGAACCGCAGAGTATAGACTGAGGTTGCCGCGCTGTCAAGTGCCGCTGAGGCGTTCTGGACGGCGGAAGAGCACTTCCACCAGGGTTAGCTTTCCGACCATCCCCGGGAGCTGGAAGATCAGGTTACCCTGTGCGTCGCGCGCGACTCGGTCGAAGATGAGATGGTCCACATACACCCAGGCCTCGTGGTTATCGGGGCTGATGATTTGAAACACGGGCGAGAAACGCGGCCGCTCACCGCCGTCGATCACGAAACGAACGCGGCCGCGGTCCGGGGCGATCACATGGCAACCCGAGGTCGGATCAAACCCGGTGCTGCCGGAGTCGTCCCCGTCGACGGAGACGAACGATCCAAGTTCGAGCCGTGGAGCGGTGGGACTGGCATAGTCGAGGGCGCGCGCTAATGCCTCCTCGTCGGTAATCACGCTCGCGGAGCCGAGGAGGATGTGAGACGCCCATGTCTCCACGTCCCCTTCAGGTCCGTCCCCGACGGCGATGAACGACACACGCTCGGTTGAGGCAGATGTGGGGTCGGTGCCCGGGGCGGATTCGGTGATTCGCATCGGCCGGCCCGCGTCGTCCATCACATACAGCAGAAAGGCGTCGTGCGGCTTGCTGCGTGCCGTGGCATAGGCTGGAGTCTGCTGCGCTCCAGCACTATCCGCCCGTGCGCTCACATAGGTTTCGAGCTCATCCTCGGGTGCGGACGCAAGGGTAACGGCGAAGCCGAGTGGCAACGTCTCGCCGGATTCGGTCCTCGCCGTGGCCTTAACAGCTACGTAAACCTGCCCGCTTGGATAGATCGCGTAAACCCATCGCTGCAAGGGCCGATGGTCGAGCCCGCCCTGGGCGGATTCGCGATCGTCGACGAAACGCCATTCACAAGTGACAACCGTGCGGACGGCGTTCATCTCCACGATTCGCGATCGGACGACAACGTTCTCACCAAGCTTCGAGAAGTCACCCTCTTCCGCCCCCGGCGGAGCGAGGACGATCGGGCTCGGGCCAAGCGTCGTTCCGCGTATCAGGTTCCGTAGGCGATAGGGGTCGGCTGCTACGTTGTACCATTCGACGATCTGGCCGTTGGCGAAGGTCATCTCGAAGTCGGCGTCCGGCCCGGCGGCTCCGATTTTCCAGCGGCGGCCGACGCGCTGCACGTAAAGCCCCGCCTCGCGGTCGTGCGAATCCCCGAACAAATCTTCACGGTAGCCGGTCAACAGGATGTCATCGAAGCAGAGTTCCACCGGTTTCGCCGCGCCAGTAACCGCGAGTCGAATCTCTTGCACGTCGTCGAGGGGAATGCGCTCACCGATCTCGGCCAGGTCCAGACGGACGGCATTCCACCCCTGCTGCAGTGAAATCGATGCGTGGGCCGCCAGACGCTCGTCGGGCGGACCGCCGGCGATGGTGATCTCCGCTGCCAGGTTCCGCTTGGGCGAGTGAATGTTCATCATCAGCAGGTCGTAGGGGCGCCAATCCCGCTTTAGATACCAGTTCGTCGCCGCTGTATTGTTGATGACGACGGTGTCGGAGGGTGAGCCGGCGGTGAACTGCAGGCAGCCGCGACCCGTCTCCGCTCGCCCCCCCTTGCCGTCGAGCACGCACTTTGCCTCGTCCGAGACGCTGATGAGCTGAAAGAGTTCCATATACTTGGGATCTTCAAAATCAGCGATGATGAGGAAGCGGCCGCTCTGCAGCTCGGGGTAGACCTGCATGAGCCGGTCGATTTGTGTTGGTGGCGCGGGTCCCCGCGATCCAAACATCCGGCATCCGCCGACGGTTGTAATGAGAGCAAAGGCAACTGCGAACGAGAAAACCTGCGTTCGGGGAATCGGAAGCTGTACGATCATCATGGCCCAGAAGGCTAGCCGAGAGCCCCTCGCGATGCAACGCCGCGACACCGGGAATGAGCGTGCCGGTGTGCGGGACGGTGTGTGGGACCGACTTTCCAGTCGGTCAAGAGGTCAAGAGACGTATGAAGTGTTCGCTGCAGTGGGTGGAAAAGTTTCCCAAACCCGTGCAAGCGGTGTTATCATAGAGACTCGTGAGCCGTCCAGATCATATGTCCTGCGTAACAGTGGGGTTTACCCGAGAGGGTGGGGAGAGGTTTCACCATGGCGAACGCGAAAATCATTGCCGTCGGCCCGGCCGAGCTCGAACTGATCGCCGATCTGTACAGCCAGGTGTTCGCCCCGGCGCAGGACGACGAGTACTTCCGACGGCGGTTTCACGGGCGGTATAACGTGAGTCTGTTCGTCGCGATGCTCGACGATCAGCACGTCGGGTTCACGATCAGCTACGAGCTGAAACCCTCCACGTATTACTGCTGGCTCTGCGGCGTCCTGCCGGACGCCCGGCGACTCGGTGTGGCCACACAGTTGATACAGGCTCAGCAGGCGTTCGCCCTTGATCACGGATACGCCATGATCCGCTTCGAGTGCCAGAACCAACACCGTCCGATGCTGCATTTGGCGATCACAGAGGGGTACGACCTGGTTGGAATCCGCTGGGACATGACCAGCGCGGCCAACATGGTCATCTTCGAGAAGGATTTGCGCTGAAAAAAGGTGTCAGGATGATTTTTTTCGAGACTACAAGACGCGTTGCGGCGCCTGAACGGACAACCGTACCATTTAGATCTGCAAAAGCAATGAAGAAAAAATCATCCTGACACCTTTTTTCTGCCCGGTCAGAGCGCGCCGGTTCTCCTCCCAGCAGCGTTTGGGCGAGTGATGTGAGGGTAGTTCGAGCGTGATGGTCGGGATGTTCCTTTCCGCACCGGCCCAGGTGCCGAGGCTGCCCGGCGTGGGATAGCCGATCGACGATGTCGCCGGGTAGCCGTTGACACGGCTCATCGCGGCAGCGACGCGCTCACCGGGGCCGTCGTAGTTGTTGCACTGGCGCCCGCCGTTAATCGAGTGGATCGTGATGATCCGCAAGGGCTTGAACCGCTCGACGGCTGCGATCACCGCTCGCGTTTCAGGCTCACTGGCCGGGGCGCTCCCGCCGAACATCCGGCTGCGTTTCGAGGTTCGGATCCAGTTCTTCGTCGGGAAGTTGCGGTTGATGTCGACCTGATTGGCGTTACGCCGTTTGCGCCGCTCGTAGCCGTCGGGATTGACCACGGGGACGACAACCCACCGTACGCTGGGATTGACCGTGGCGCCGGATTCAAGCAAGTGGATCAGCCGTCGGGCGACAAAGACACTTTTCGGCTCGTCCCCGTGAAAGCCGGCAAGGACCATGATGGTTGCCCCGGCCGGTGCGCCGCCCACACAGGCTTCGATGATCCGCCCGCCAACCGATGTGCCAAGTGTCACGATCACGACGCTCTCGACGCGCGCAAAAAACAGCCGACCCGACGGCCGGCGTCTCTGTGATGGCGTTGTTACACCGACACCTTCTCAGCGCGGGTGAAGCGTGCCCCCAGCCGCGAGGTCCGCGACCTCGAGCGTCGCGTCGTGGGGACCTCCGAGGCCGCCCGCGCTTTCACGGCGCTGGGTTCATCGTAGAAACAGCCAAGCTTGCGAATCCGCCTCTGCCGTCGGCGGACGAGTGAGCCTGGGGTGAGCCGTTTCAGGTCGTTCAGGGCCCCGACAATGTACTTTTCGAGGTTGGCAGCGGCGGCCTCCGGATCGCGATGGGCGCCGCCGATCGGTTCGGGGATGATCTCGTCGACGACATCCAACTTGATCAGGTCACGAGCCGTGAGCTGCAGCGCTTCGGCTGCATGCTTACGCCGCTCTGCCGTCTTCCACAGAATCGCCGCACACCCTTCCGGCGAAATCACCGAGTAAAACGCATGCTGGAAAACCGCCACGCGGTCGCCGACGCCAAGCCCGAGCGCCCCACCGCTGCCGCCCTCACCGATCACCGCGCAGACAATCGGCGTGCGCAGGCGGGCCATCTCCATCAGGTTCGTGGCGATCGCATACGCAATCCCGCGCTCTTCGGAGCCGATTCCCGGATACGCCCCCTGCGTATCGATCAGCGAGACGACCGGCAGGCCGTACTTCTCGGCGAGCTTCATCTTGTGAAGCGCCTTGCGATACCCCTCGGGATGGGCACAGCCGAAGTTACAGGCGATCCGCTCCTTGACGTCCTTACCCTTGTTCTGGCCGATGACCATCACCTTGTGGGCGCCTATTCGCGCGAACCCTGTGATGACGGCCTTGTCGTCGGCGAAGGTCCTGTCACCGTGCAGCTCGCAAAAGTCGCGAAAAATCATCGCGAGATAATCGGTCGACAAGGGGCGTTTGGGATGTCGCGCGACCAACACCGTTTCCCATGGTGTAAGACTGTTGTAGAGCCGCCTCAATGTCGTCTTGAAACGGGCGCGCTGTTGGCGGATGTCCTTCGACAGGTCACGCCCGGTTTCGTCATGCTCGCGCTCCATCTCCTCGATATCATGCTGAATGCGAAGGAGCGGCTTTTCAAACTCCAGAAAGCCACCCAAACGCGCCGTGGTTGTACCGGCCGACGAGACTGTCGGTTCGCTGCTCATAAGGTTGCTCACCCAGTCAACTCTTTTGCCTGTGAAGTGGACCCGCACCCGCGCCAATGGTGCACGGCCCGAAGCAACAGATTATCGAAATATCGGCCCATGGCAAGCCACTTCGCCAATTAACTGCGGTATCTTGCACGAAACCAACATCCAGATAGAGGCTGCACACAGGCATAACCTATTGCAAGACAGTTAGTTAGATTCGGGGCACGCCGGCTGGAACGCCTCCGATTCCGGTGGCGACACAAAGTCCTGCACGCGTTGGATGATGTCGGCCAAGTCGTTGACCGCAGCGTCCGCGCTGATACTGCGAAACGCGATCCGGCCGAGCAGCTTGTCCACATCGTGCATGATCGCCCGCCTCTGTGCAGCGAACGAATCCTTGAGGATATCAACACGCACCACCACCTGGTCGAGCGGGTCGAGCTCGAAACCCACCGAAACTTTTTTGTAACGGCGGGTGATTGCATCCGCCATCGCAACCGCGATCCGCTCCTCGCCGGGATAAACCTGCTCGATTCCCTTTGCGATCGCCCCGATGCGAAACACCAATTGACCGAGCCAAAGCTGGACCGCGGAGGGAATCGCGAGACCATCGGGCATAAGCTGTTCCGCGACCCGATCGAAGCGTTCCGTTGCGAGCAGCTCCCTGACCGGTTGAATGAGCTCGGCTCCGCGCGGCTCCGGTGGCGGTAGCGGTTCGGGTTCCCCAGCCAAC
Organism: Phycisphaerae bacterium; assembly: GCA_049644045.1. Classification (GTDB taxonomy): domain Bacteria; phylum Planctomycetota; class Phycisphaerae; order UBA1845; family UBA1845. The sequence continues at coordinate 937 of JBARRC010000323.1, read as the reverse complement.
GCGGCGCCGGCGACTTCCTCACTTGAGACTGCGGGAGGACCCTCGGTCAAAACAATTGAGCGGGGGGGTATATCGTCCGCAGGCGCAGGGGTAGGCACAGGCGCCGGCGGGGTTGGCTCCTGATGCTTCGGGCTGACTGGCGGTGCAGGCTCAACTGTTACCGGTCCCCCCCTCGCAAGAACAATTTGAACCTCCGTCCGCGGCGGGCCGGCGAGCTTTCCGCGCGAAGCCGGATCATAGATTTCGGTGATCGGCCCGGCAGGATCATAGCCGTGGGCGTGAGCCCATTCGCAGATGCGAGTGTAGTCGCGCCGGGTCGTGGCGGATCGGCCCTCCACGACTACATAGGCGACCAGTTCAGGGTCTCGTCGGGCGCTCTTGAAGGGGGGCTCGGGTCGATGATCGCCCTCAACGATAAACCCGACCTCCGCCCGTAGCGAACCTGCGGCCGCGCCTGCAGGATTCTGAAGATAGCGAAGATACATGGGGCCGGACTGGGCGTGTTCAAGCATGTATTCGCGAAGCTGTGCAAGAAGCGCCCCGGCCCTCCAGTAGGGGCCTTTGTACTCTCGATACACGACGCAAACGGGTTCGGTTTCCTTGACCGCAATGGCTGGCGCGGCGGTTTCGCGCGTCGCGCGCGCGGAGCTCTGCTCCATACCTTCGCCCTGGTCGGGACCCGGGGCAGCCGCCCAGACGATTAGCCATGAAACCGCAAACGCATACACGTTTCACCTCCCTTGCAGCGTCTACACCCGACGGGCTGCGGGGTTGCAGCAAGCCGTTGAGTTAACCGCCGACGTAACCTCGCGTCTGACAGTCCAGGAGCAGTTCTTCAATCGACCCGAAGACCGCCGTCGCGGTCTCGGTCACGAACGGGGAGGGCTCATGGTCGGGACGCCAGATGACGAACACCTCCTTGGTGCTTTCAAACGCG
>JBARRC010000322.1:0-3468 GCA_049644045.1 Phycisphaerae bacterium | reverse complement strand
CTACGGGACTGAGATCTCGTCCGGCAACGTCATCCCAGCGATGAATCGCTGGGCTATTCTCACTTGCCCCTATGGGGCACCTTTGGAAATGTGGGTAATAGCAAGCGCTTGCGCTCCGGGCTCCGATCTGCAGTTACCCGTCGGCCGGGAGCACGAGGCTCAGATGATGTGCGCAATGAACGCAATGCACCCGGTCCCAGACGTCGCGCGGCATCTTCCCGAACAGTGGATGGGCGTGGAGTTTACCTTGATGGTTCTGATAGCGCTGGATCGCCGCGTCAAGGGCACCCACCGCCTCACGCAGGTCGACCTTCGGTGGCGGCGTGAGATTCTCGTCGACGGTGTAGTCTCGCGGAATCCCCTTCGTGAGCGCAACGTGAAGCATCTTTCGCCGAAGGAAGAACCGTTTGATCCGATGGTTGCTCAGGTCGAAACCTTCCATCGATCCGACGAAGCTCCTCGCCAGATGCTCGCAGATTTGCCCAAGCGACCAGTTCGCCACCGTGCGATGCGCAGGTACCAGACGCCGGACCTCGGGCATGATCTGGAAGACATCGGCGAAGACTAACGATCGGCGTTGGTCTGTCCTCAAACTGCTCATGCGAAAAAGGGAAATGGAGATAAGAGCCTATCCCAGTAGGTCTGGTTTTTGGGTGCCACTGGCGGCTTGTCCGCCAGTGCACGGGCAGACAAGCCGCCCGTGGCACCCCACTGACATAGGCTCTAACTCCATGTTATTGACGCGACAGAGAATATCGCCAGATATCGGACTTATCCCCTTTTCGGGTCCCAAACCACGTCGGCAAGCAGAATCGCCTGGACCGGGAGAGCAACACCATCAAGGCCAACAAGGACAGGCCGGTATTCTTCAAGAGTTTGATCCAGATGATCTCCACCCCGGTGCCGCACCCGCAATCGAACTGAACGTCGAAGAAAGATAAGCCCGGCTCAGCATGCATCATGGCCAACGCGCGCAGAAAAATCGCCGGCATGAAGACCACGAGCATCACCGCGATCTGTAGGGCTGCACCGCGAAGCCAGGTGCCCAGAACGAGGGCGAGGCCGCAGATGATCTCCAACCAGGGTAGCGTGATCGCTGTGGCATTGAGATAGTAAGCCGGAGATTCCGGGAGCAACCCGTAAACACGTACGGTTTTCAAGAAGTCGATCGGGTCGATCGCTTTCACGATGCCGGCACGGATGAAGTACAAGCCGAGAAAGAGCCGGATAAGAAGCAGCAATATCCCGCTCTCGTTGGCACGCCGGATCATGGATTTCATGGCAGCCATTACTCTTACTATCCCCCTTCTCCAGGTCCCTTGGCCACGGGCATGCCCTTCGCCTTCCACTCCTCCCAGCCGCCGTGATAGAGAAAAAGCTTGTCGTCGGGAACCTCAAACTCCGACAGGTTCGTGCACAAGAAGAGGCTGTCTTCACACTTCCCGCCGGCGCAGTAGACGATGACCTTGTCAGCACACTGCACGTGATCGAGGGTGTGGTCTATACACTCCTCTAAGTTGTAATGGTCAGCCTGAATCGCGCCGGGTATGTGTCCCTCCGCGTAGACCTTTTCGCTGCGAGCGTCGATGAAGACGTTGACACCCATAGCCGTGTTGGGATCATTGAAGATCGCTACCACATCGTCGAACGATATGTGCTCAAAGGGGTGTTCGCAGGATGTTTTGATTGAATCATCCGATTGGGTGGCTTCTGAGGTCACCACTTTGTTTGCGCGCTGAGTCGGTTGGGGGGCTGTGTCCGCTTTCGGGAAGTAGTTTCGCGTGAACTTGACCGATCCCGACGCGCGGACGCCGTTGGCGGTGAATCCTATGACGGCGGCCAGAATGCCGAGGGCCAACGCCTCCAACACCGTGTTCTTGACGCCATGCACCGGTCCACCTCCTACCCCTACGGGCGAGCCCGATAAGGGGACACGCCCAGAACGCTTGTTACATCACATAATTGCAAATGCAAAGGGGCCGGTCAATGACGAGATGCGCCCTTGTTACGTCGGAGTGACGGTCGACTACCAGGGCGGTTTATCTTTCACGAGCACGACGCGGATCGACATGGGTTTGACCCATAACCGGATGTGGCCGCCGGTGTCGACATATTGCCGGCTGCCGCCCATTCGCAACGGCTTGATCGGCTTTGTTCCCTGTGGGGACGGAGGCTTCCTCAATGGTTGCTGCGGCGGCGGATCGAGCCGCGGGCTCAATAAACCGACCAGTTGACCGGGCCTACCCACCTGGAGGATTACTTCCTGCTTGCTACCGCCGTAGTTCATGACAAGGATCACCTCATCGCCCGGCAGCGACCTCGCGAAGGCGAACAAACGCCGCTTCTCGTCCACCATGACGGGGCGGAAGTCACCACGCCGCAGCGGTGCGTGGATCTCGCGACGGATGTTGAGCCACTTGATCAGGGAGGCAAAATCATTCCGATAATCAGCATCGCCATAATAGATCATCGGTGCGCCAAGATAGAAACACTGAAGCACGGTTGCGAGGCGCCATCGGGCCCAGGTGTCATCGCTCGGTTTGAACGACGCCTGGGGATGCGTCTTATCCGGGGCCGAGACCGGGGGTGATAACGCGGACAGCAAATGTCCCGTCTCCGGACCGCTGAGCGAGGTAGGCGCGGCCAGGACAGTGTCTAGAGGATGACGCCGGGCAATCGTGGTCAGGTCGGCGACGAATTGCTTGAGCGTATACGTGCGGTTGCCCGGCTTGAGAAACCGCTTGATCGCTTCGGAAGCCTCGTCGTTCATCGCTACGTCGAACGCATCGCCGGTAAGCCACGGCTTGGGATCACCGGCGACATCGCCGATAAGCAGTGCTTTGGGGCTTATTCCCTTCGCGTGCTTTCGCCACCGTTTCCAGAAGTCGTGTGGAAGCTGCGCGGGCGCGCGGACGACCCATCCGTCGACGCCGTCCGAGGGATCGCCATCGCCGTCGGGGTCCAGCCAGCGTTGGGTGATTTCAAGTAGATACTTTTCGGCGTCCGCCCCGGTGCCGAGCGCCCGCGCCGCTTGTGGGAAGCTGCCTTCCAGAACGACGCGAATCTCCAGCTTGTGTGCCTCCTTCAGGAGATCGAGAAACACCCGATCACTGGCGGAGAATCTCCACGTCTTGGCCTCCGAAGTCTCCTCCTTAACCTGAGCCAGGCTGCCCTTCACGCCGACTGAGTCGTCGATGTGCCGAAGATCGATCTTGCCGCTTGGGCCTTCTGCACATCCGTGGAAGATGGGGGTAAGGTATAGCGCGTTAACGCCGAGTTCCTTCAGATACGGTAAACACCTTTGAAGACCCTGCAGGGTCCCCGCCGGGTCATTCGACGGATCGCCATTGTGAAATCGTGAGACGACGACGTAGTACCACCGCGCCTCGTACGCCCACGCGGGAACCGTGTGCTTGGTCTTTTCGGCTGCCTTGGCCGGTTGGTCTTTGCGGCCTTTACCCTGTTCCT
>JBARRC010000321.1:0-4985 GCA_049644045.1 Phycisphaerae bacterium | reverse complement strand
ACGAAGGTCTGCGTGGCCGTCGCGGACGCTACTCGTGCCCCTGCCGTGGCACTGGGATAGCCGAACGCCCACTCGCGATCGTCGAAGCCCTCGGCCCCCTCGATCACCCCGGTGTCTGCGATGCTGTCGAGGTAATCATCGACCGCGCCGATCTTGTCGAGAATCGCGTCATGAGGATCCAAAGCGGCCACATCCGTCACGACCCGCAGCGTCATGGACACTGCCACAAGCTTGTCATTGTCCGTCACGCCGACGGGCTTCGTGCGCTCAAGCAGCAGCGTCAGAAAGGGACGCGGATACTCCTCGACACCGGCGCTGGCCACTTCGACCCGCCGAAACGGTGCCGCCGCCGTCGGAGGATCGGCCACCAGGTTCGTTCGGAGCTTCGTGGTCAGCTCCTGGATGGCCGCCTTGATCGTCGTTCGGTCGGGTGTGCCCGCCATGGACTATCTCTCCGCTGCTGCGTCACCGACATTCGCCGGCAGTCCGTTGAAGAACCACATCAGTGACCTGACAACTCATCCCGCGACAGAAGCCGCTCATCGCCTGTGACCGCGCCGAGCGTGCCACGGGCTATGCTCCCGGCAATCGGCGTGGCCGACGGCAGCTCCAGCGAACCGTCGGCCACGCCCTTCAGCCATTCGATCGCCCGGGCCTGGCGGTCAAGGATGTCCTTGGGAACAGGCGGCCGGCGTGCTCGAAGCCGGTACTCGACCAGATCCAGGGTGAACGACGCCAGCACGTCGGCAAGGTCCGCATGCGCGGTCAGGTCAACGGGTGCCTGATAGCGACGGGCGAGGTAGCTGTTGACTTCACCTTCCGCCCCGAGGCGGGCTTCGTCCACTACACCGACGTCGGCCTCGCCGTCTCCGTCGTCGTCCGTGAGCTGGACGTAGGCATCGCTGCCCAGACGCTCTTCGATATCCGCATTCGTAATGTATGCCATAACCGTGACACTCCCACGCGGTTCACTCGTCACATCCGATGCGCCTGTCCCCAGGCCCACTACGTCGGTGACGTGAAGTCCATCCTGATCGCGTGCTGCCAGTAGCCGTACGCGAGGCGATAGCGTGCTCGCACGCCGTAGAGGAACTTCTCGCGACGGAAGCCCTCGTCACTGTCTTCGGTCAGGGCCGAGAACTCGATCGGCTCGCGGTCTTGGAAGATAAAGGGCCGGACCACGCCATCGGTCTTCAGCAGATACCACTTGCTCTGATCGGTCAGCCAGGGGAACCCGATGATGCGGGCCGCCCCGGCGAGCACGTTCGACGTGTTGGCGACCATCGTCGCGTTCACCGCCTCCAGTGCGGTCAGGTACATCGTCGTTGGCACGACGCACGCCAACCCCGTCGCCGAGATCGACATCGGCGCACCCTGGTCATCCTTGAAGCTCATCAGAGCACTGACAGCCACTTTAAACGCCGTCTTGAACTCTTCCGTAGTGGAGCTGTCGGGATCGGTCGCGTTGCTGGTCAGCTTGTTGTCCTGCTCACCCGAGGCGCCGGAGACATGGGCGTCGTTGAAGAAGCTGACGCCGTCATAGCTGTTGAACCCGTCGGTCTCGCCGTTGATCAGAAGCTGCGAGATGAGGTAGTCCTTGTGCGTCGCGGCCCGCTCCGCCAACTCGGCGATGCGGATGCGAATCTGACCCGTCTTGTCATCCGCGATCTCATCGCGATCCACCTCGAGCGTGGCTTCGTACTTGAGGTTCTCGACGGAATACGATTCGGTCCCTAACCCTCTGGCCACACGACCCGTTCCCCACTCGCGCATCTGCGGCAGCGAACCGAGCCACCGGTAGGTCTCGCTGTCCGAGTTCGATTGGATGCGCGTAGCCAGATCCTGATAATGCGTCGTCGCCGCGTCGAAGCGGGTGAAGAACTCGCTGCGCAGCCCTTTCGTCAACAGTCCCGTGTTGATGACAGCCACTGAGGCTCTCCTTTCTCTCGTTTGACGTGATTATGGTTGCCCAATCAAGTGACAGCCTGCGTCACGTCACCCATCAAAGTCGTTAACTCAATCCAAACCGGCCGCAGTCGGCTACGGCTGTGTTCTGAACGAATCAAGCCGCAGGATGATCTGGCCGCTCGCCGGCACGTCGACGGCGTGACCCACGTACGAGTTGCTGGTAGACGTAAACGTCAGGGTATCGTCCGCGGATGCGTAGACGGCGTCACCGATATTCGTCACAGCCGCCCCGCTGAGCGCATGCCCGAAATCACCCAACGTATAGATCCGCACGGACTTGTCACCGGCGGAGCCGCCCGTGTTATCCATCTCCTCGTAGGCGATGCCGACAAACAGATCGCCGGCCGTCAGCGGTCGAGCGTAGCCCGACGCCAGGCCGATCAGGGCACCTTTGTAGATGTGCGTGTCTGCGGCGACCTGAAGGCTTCGCAGTTCCTGGTCGATGTAGTGATCCACTTCACGGTTTGCGCTTAGTGCCATTTGTTAGTCATCCTTTCCAACGAAAACCAATTGCGGGTGTTCGTCCCGCTCGTCAACTTGCAAGGCTTCCCGCAGCTCGATGTCTCAGAGCGTGTTTGAGAAGTCGGGTGCCACTGGCAGCTTGCTGCCAGTGTGATGCTCGAGGCAGATAACACACGGGCGGGCAAGCCGCCCGTGGCACCCATCGAAGGGGCTGTCCCAGCTTTTCAAACACGCTCTCGGCATCGTGCCTCTCGCAGGGCATCCGCCACATAGGCCTCCTCGGTGGTGAGGCCCGCCAGAATCGGATTCGTCCTGAACTGGACCCGGGCCCGCACAGCGACCGCACGCTGCCGTCGCTGCGGTCCGTCATACCCCTCCGGCGGTGCCGAGGCCCCCGTCTGGACCACGACGGGTGCTGTGCGCAGCCACTCTTCAAAGAGTTCTTCCTCTCTCGCGACCAGCTCCCAAGCCCAGGCGCGTTGGGCTTCGACAAGTTTTCCGGCGCGCATGGCCTCGCTAATGCGTTCCTCCACGTGCCGCCGTCTGGCGTCGCGTTCGAGGTTGACGAGCCTTCGACCGGCCGCCACCAACACCGCTTGCGGCTCGGCGTCGGGGGCAAGACCCAGTTCGCTTCGCAACAGTGACAACGGCTCGTCGCTCGACTCGTCACCCGGTTCGTCACCGTCGATTTCGATCCGGTTGACGATCGGCTGCATACCCACAATCGCGGGCTTGTTGGTCAAGGCCGCCGAGTGAATCGCCACCAGCTTCCGATCGCTCTTGCGGATCATCGCCACCGGTGAAAGATACCTGTACTCCTTGGCCGCGAGCGTCTTCTTTGCCTGGTCGGTCCACTCGATCTCGACCACCAGGCCCACGCCCTCTTCCGCAAGCAGGCGTTTGATCCAGCCGGCCGCAGGCGCCTGCCCGTTGGGTGACGAATACGTGCCACCCAACGTTTGATGCTCGTAGTCGATGGGAAGGTCGGTCCCATGCGCTTCGAACGCTTCAACGGCGAGCCGCGCCGACTCGTCATCGACGATGAAGCTGCCGTTGGTGCTCTCCACGTGTCCCCACGGCGCGAGCAGGACACGTTGCGGAGGCGTGTCTCCAGACAGCGAAGCTGAGTGAAGTGCTCTCACTTCGCTGTCGTTATCCGTCATCATCCGCTGAGTCGTTGCCATCATCACCTCACGTTTCCAATTCTTGTGACAAACCATCTGCACCTAACAACGTCGCGGGCGCATGCCTGCGCACGTTGGAACAGCGATCAAGTGGAGGAACCGGGCACCGTTGTCTCGTCTTCGCTGGACTGGGGCACACCCAGCGCGTCGTGTGCCCACGCAGCCGGGACCTTCAGGCCGAGCTGGTTGACCGCCACGTCCAACACGTCGGCCAGCTCAACCGCATCCGAGGTCTGTCTGAGCTTGCGGCGGAAGTGGGGAATGGGTGCCTCGGGACCGAATCGTAGCCGCGTCAACGGTGTGAGTAGATCGCGGCGGATCGTGCGGCCCTCCTTTCGCACGTCATCCGCCAGCACATCCTGCCGGACCGTTTCATGGACCTTCGTCGCCGCGAAAGACCCCTTCTGTCCGGCGATGTCGGTGGTGAGCGTCTGCCCCAGCCAGGCCTTGCTCATCTCACGGTTGAGGTATTCGACCAGACGCTCGTATGGCGGTCCGGACGTACCCCGGTTCGCCTCGATCACCTGCAGCTCAACCGCCCGGCTGAAGATCCCGGCCGCGTTGCTGCCGATGGATTCCAGCATCCTGAGCAGCTCGCGTTTTTCCTCCTGTGTGGCGTTCGGCTCGTATCGCGCGATCCGCACCGGCATACCGAAGATTTCCGCGAAGATCATCCAATCCTTTAGCGCCAGGTTCTTCGCGAGGTAAACCATCGCGGTGACACGCAGCAGCCCGCCGCGCTGCGGGTGGCCGGTGACACTGTGTGGCGTGTGGACGATAAACTTGTTCGGTGGAACCTCGATCCCTTCCTGCGGCTCGTCTTCCGTCAGAATCCGCGGGCGATCAAGCTCATCGAAAACGATACGCGTGAAATCGACCGGCAAAATATCCACCGGCTGAAGTGCTCCATCCGCGACGTCCCACACGATCTCCGCGATTGCAATGTTCCGCCCGACCGCCAGAGACAGGTGTTGCAGAACCTCATCAAGATGGTCGAGACCGATTAGCATCTCCCGACAATACGCCGCCGCCTCGTCCGCGCGGTTGCGATCCACACCGTCATGCACATCGGCCCCACTGACCACCTGCCACTCGAGGCCCGTCAGCGCCAGCCGTCGGGTGTTCGCGACGGCGAACAGGTGAGCGTCCTTCTCCTCCATCTCTTCGAAGAGCTGCATGGCCGTGGAAAGTGAGCCGTCGTCAGCCTCTGCCAGAATGGCCGTCAGCCGCGACGGCGTTAAGCCCGCGCTGGGATAGTCACGTACGGAATCCTCGGCGCGGGGGACGATCACCTGCCCGGGCTTCGGGCGGTCGTTTCCGTTTGCACGTAACGCGTTGACAATACGCTGGGTCCAGTTCATGCGATCACAC
>JBARRC010000320.1:0-1698 GCA_049644045.1 Phycisphaerae bacterium | reverse complement strand
ACCGTAAGCTGCGTAGAAGGAGATCACGGCACGGTCTTCCACGGGCTCCCCGCGTACGACGTTGAAGAGATCAATTTGAAGAACATTCCGACGACGCGGACGCAGATCATGCTCAACGTGGGTTCCCCGGAAAAGGCGTTGGCCGCGGCTCGGCTCCCTCAGGACGGCGTGGGCTTGGCCCGGCTGGAGTTCATTATTGCTTCGCAGATCGGCTACCATCCACTCTACCTGCTCAAGGTTGGCCGCGAGGACGATTTCGTGAACAAGCTCGTTCTCGGATTGGGTCGCATCGCCGGAGCCTTCTATCCGAAGCCTGTTATCTTCAGGTTCTCCGACTTCAAGTCCAATGAGTACGCTGGTCTGATGGGCGGAAAGGCCTTTGAGCCCGAGGAGGAGAATCCCATGATCGGGTGGCGTGGGGCATCGCGCTACTACGACGAACGCTACCGCGAGGCGTTCAAGCTCGAATGCCTCGCCGTAAAGACCGTAATCGAGAAGTTCGGCTTGGACAACGTGAACGTCATGGTTCCGTTCGTGCGCACGCCGGACGAGGCCGAGAAAGTGCGCCGCATCATCGATGACGAGGGTGTGAACGCCGACGTCTATATGATGTGCGAAATCCCTTCCAACGTGATCCAGGCGAGGGAGTTTCTTCAGTACTTCGACGGGTATTCGATCGGCTCGAACGATTTGACGCAGACCACGTTAGGCCTCGACCGCGACTCACCGTTGGTCGCGCACCTCTACGATGAGCGCAATGAATCCGTCAAAACGCTCATCGCCAAGGCTATTGAAACCTGCAAGGATATGAACAAGAAGGTCGGACTATGCGGGCAGGCTCCGTCAGACTACCCGGAATTCGCCGAATTCCTCGTCAAGTGTGGTATTGACAGCATCTCGGTCACCCCCGACGTGGTCGTCAAGATCCGACTTCTCGTCGCACAGGTCGAAGCGAGACTTTAGCCGCGGGGCAGGCGAGGCCGCCGTCCGTGACGGATACGCCTTGTTGGGTGGCCCATGTCCTTCGGACATGGGGGAGACGATGATATACGCTCATGGGCGGGTGCCACTGCTGTGTGAGCAATGCGTTGTCGAGGTAGCGTTCCCACTTGAGCGCTGCTGACACAGAAGTGGGCCACATTAGCCCACAAGAGAAGAATGCGGAAGTGAAATTCACAAATTGGAGTGGATAGCTGTGATGATTACCGCCGTGCAGACAAAAGAAGAGATCGTCAAGATCCTGGACGAGAATCAGACTCAGCTTCGAGCCCTTGGTGTGAAACGGCTGGGACTGTTCGGATCGTTTGTCCGTGGTCAGCAGAGGGCGGACAGTGATGTGGATATGCTGGCCGAATTCGAGCCCGGCCAGAAGACTTTTGACCATTTCATACGGCTCTCATTCTTACTGGAAGATCTGCTGGGGCGCAGTGTGGAACTGCTCACACCTGAATCGCTGAGCCCTCACATAGGCCCCTACATACTAAAGGAAGTGGAATATGTCTCTGTCGCCGCTTGAATATCTCCGACATATTCTCGACGAAATAGCGTATCTCGCGGAGCAGACCAATGTCTTGAGCAAAGAGCAGTTTCTTAATGATGAGACAGCAAAGCGAGCGTTTGTACGCAGCATCGAGATCATAGGTGAGGCCGCGAAGAAAGTGCCGGTTGAGATGAGACAACGTTATCCTGATGGAGAGT
>JBARRC010000319.1:0-11511 GCA_049644045.1 Phycisphaerae bacterium | reverse complement strand
TTCGTCCAAACCCCTTCAGAGCCAATACGGTTCACTTGAGTTTGAGTACGGGGCAGCGTCCGCAATGCTGGTACCGAAAACCGGGACTGGAGAACGCGGATAATCCTCAACTGGACCATATTGCCCTTGGAATTCCTCACCTGATGTCGACAGCGTTGCCGGTGGTACGACTCCTCGTACCTGGGCTCCGCCAACAACGGCGACAAGGACCACGCTGACACCAAGGGGTCCGAGGGCCGCGCCTACGTAGATCATGGCCCGGATCGAATGCAAGCCGCCCCCGTTGTGGACGCTCTGCCGCGACTCCCTTTCCATGTAGGTCATCCTGAGCCCGGAGAGCGCAAAAAGCCTCGATCTTGCCTTGCCCGGTGTCAGGAGCCACCTGACGCTATTTATGCGATTCTAGAGCGAGTACGGTTTCTGGGTGGGGCTTAAATCGCCCAGCGTCGCCGGGCGGGAGCCTTGAAACTCGGATGAGCTTCAGCACTTCCTCGATTCGGTCCCCGGGTACGGTGGCGCCGAGCTCCGTGTCGCCGACCTGATCGATCTGCCCGCTCATCGCCTTCAGTCGAACCAAGACCCGGTTGACACCCTTGGCGGACTTGTAGAACAGGCAGACGCTCAGGTTGTTCCCGTCCATGGCCACGTAACCGTGCTGACCTACAATCGCATCCCAGCGGTCGTCTTCGCCAATGTGGCCTGCTGTTGCCGGCTTGTGCCATCTTGGGTGCCTCCAGCGGGCCGGCGGGACCGGCCCCCCATCATGCAGATTTCGCACGCGGTAGCGGTGCATCCGGGCATAGCCGATGAGATCCAGCGCCGAAGCCGTTCCGATGGCGGGCTCGCTCAGTTTCGCATTCCCTGGCACTCGTTTACTGTCCCCCTATGTAGCGGTACCGAGTCGCTTTCTTCTTGGTTCCCGGTTCAACGCACTGAATCAGCCGGTCTTCACGAAGGACCGAGAGGCGACGCCAGGCCGTTAGGTGGTCGATGCCCAGTAGCTTCCCGGCAGTGCGGCATGAGAGGAAAAAGGGACCATCGCCGCTCGCGCGCTGCAGTTCTCGGCACAGCATGACTAGCCGCCGTGTCTCCGGCGCGTCGTAGTCCATCGCCACTACCGACAGAGTCGCTGCGTCAGCTCTCGCAAGAATCTCAGCCATTGGTTCGCTCCCTAGGGGAAACTTCACGCGCGGCCACCCATAGATAAACTCTGCCCGCGTGTCCTCAAACGGCTTAGTCCCAATGAACGGCAGTGCGGCCTTATGCCAGTCCTTCACCGCGGGACGCAAGTCTGCCGCAGAGGCATCAGACAACGCAGGAATCGCTTTCAAGGCCCGACAGAACTCAAAGATCTTGCGGTTGCGTTCCCCTTCGCGCGTTGGCAACGTCGCTTCTATTGCTTGTTTGATTTGCGCTGCAATCGTCCCCGAACAAAGAGACACTTTAGAATCTGGCAGTCTAACACACCTATTGCTTCTGTACTCTCTGTTATCCTCTGTACTCTCTGTTCTCTCTGTCTCACGATGAGCAAGACCGGCATCAAAAGGGTCGATCAGGGGAGGTGGTTCGTCTCGCAACTCGACGACCCACTCATACACAGTGCCCGATGGGTGACGGGAGGGCGGTAGCAGGCAGTAGCCAGCCCCCCGAAGTTCGCCGTCCCCTTGCTTCTTGATGCCAAGCTCGTGGCTTCGGAAGTAGACGTGAAACCCCCTGCCGGTTCTTACGGTTGGCAGGCTGGCAGCTAGTTTCGGGTGTTCACCCGACCATTTCCGATAGGCAGACTCGTCGTCGAAGTCCCGACATACGAGGTCGTCGCTCACGGTTCCGCAGATGACCGCCAAGCCGTCCAGATTGCCACGGGAAAACCAACGTCGGAGTGTTTTTTCGGATGGGCGCTTTTTCTGATAAGCCTTCCACTTGCAGCCAGGCTCCTTGCCGCTCTCGGTTCGATGCCGGATCGGGATGATAGACCAGCCGCGTGCGCTGTATTTCAGAGCAGCATCAAACAACGTGCTCACCGCGTTAGGCCCGTGCACTTTTCGCCCTCGACGATGAAAATCGGCCGGCCTTGACGAACGGCCTCCGAGACCTCGGGCAACCGATACAATGGCAGTTTGCCCGCCGGATCGCCGATTGCGGTAGTCGTGGGCCGGGCAACGTGCGTACCACCGTTCGCCACGGCGTTGTGCGCCAAGCCCTTGGATGAGCCTGTCCATCATGGCGAGGCTCCCGTAGCTGGGGGCGTCTCGGCTGGTTCCCGATTGGCCAGCTCAGCGATGACGTCATCCCAAGGGCGATCCGGCTGATCGCCGCCTGCCGATGTGGGCACTCCTCGGCGGGGCACAGGCGAACTTCATGCGAAGCCAAGGCGGCAGTCCAGGCACTTCACATGAATAGCCTTGAATGGTGTGACCGCGGTTCTTTTGTCCATATTGGCCTCCTGACGACGACGACAGGAGCCCAAGGTGATTGGTGTACCGGCGAAGGGCCTCGGGCTCATCGAATACCCGAGTGGCCTTACGAGTGCCCGATGAGTGCCCGATAGATGCGGTCTACGGTAGTCTGAAAGAGTCTTGAGTGGTCAAGTCGAACCGACCTCAAACCCCGTAGAACCCGGTTTTATCGCATTTTCGCACTGTTTTCGCAGGTGGGGCGTCTCTTTCGATTCCCCCCGCCTCCATTGTAACCTATTGTGGGATAAGAGGTTACGAGCGCCCTTTCCCACTTCCTGGCTATTTCCTGGCAAATCTGCCTCGAAGCACCCTAACGGAAGGCAAACAACCAGCCCGAACGAGGCGGGGGGAACTGAGGGCAACCCCGCGCGCCAGAATCGCCAACTCTCACGCCCAAGCGGTCAATCTCGTCCTCGGCTGAATGATGGCACCCCGTACGATCGCAAACGGCTGGGTCTGGCCCGCGGTTTCGCCGGATGGTGCTTGACACATCAAGCATTGCTTGCTACAGTAAGCACATGGAAATCAACGACGCGAATCGGATTGGCTCTATTCTCGCTGAGGCCCGACGCCGGAAGGGTCTAAGCCAGCGGGCTGTGGAAGACGTAACCGGGATCTCGAATGCGTACCTCAGCCAACTTGAGTGCGGGAAGGTCCGTGGCCCCTCGCCCAAGCATCTCCATGCTCTCGCCGAGCTTTACGACCTTCCGTATGCGGACCTGCTCGGGGCGGCGGGGTACCCGGTACCGGAACGAGCGGGGCATTCCGCATCCGTCCGCCTAGCTGCCCGGTTGGGGCCTACAACACCGGACGAAGAAGCAGCTCTGGCGCAGTATCTTGAGTTCATTCGATCGCGCGAACGAGGAAGAACCGAGTGATGTTCTGGTCCATTTCCAACACTCGGCTTTTCCACCAATGCCAGCGGCGTTGGTTCTACAAAGTTCTTTATGCAAATGCACGGGCAAAGAAGGATCCGGACCGCCGCGAGGCCTACCTCCTAAGCAAACTCCAGAGTGTGTCCGCGTGGCGTGGTAACATCGTCGATGACGCGATCTCAACTGTTCTCGTGCCCGCGCTCAACCGCAGCCAGCCCGTCACGCTAAAGAGCCTAAAACACCGCGCTCTCGCCAAGTTCGACGCACAACTGGCAACGGCGCGGCGGCATGCCCTGCGAGAGCCGGGGTGCAACCCGACTTCTATGAACGGGACCTTTGCAGCCATATACGCGATGGAGTACGAGGGCGGCATTTCCGAATCCGAGATCGTGCGAGCCCGCAATGAAGTCGAGACTGCTCTCGACACACTCTTCGGACTCACGGAAGTCCGTACCGCGCTCAAGAGAGCGCGCTACTGCATCGCACAACGCGCATTGGCGTTTCCGTGCCAGTCCTACACGGTCCGTGCGGTCCCGGACCTGATTGCCTTCTTCGATGACGAACCTCCGCTCATCGTTGATTGGAAAGTGCACTTCTTCGCATCAACTGACGCGTGGATGCAGCTAGGCACCTATGCGCTTGCGCTGTGCCGGTGCACACCGCATCGCGATTTCCCCGCTGACCGACTTGACTCGCTGGCCCCCGAAGACGTACGTATCTGGGAAGCTCAGTTGCTAAAGAACCAAGTCCGCCAACACACAATAACAGCGGAGCAACTCCAGGACATTGACGAGTTCATCGCATCAACCGGATTGGCCATGCAGATGGCGATTGACGGGCGAAAGGGTGCGGAACTGTCTGCAGAAGATTTCCCGGTTACCTCCAACCCTGATCAGTGCCAGCGATGCCAATTTCGATCATTGTGCTGGAAGGAGTCTGAATGATGGATCGACTGATTACGAACGTGTTCCCCATCGAGAACATATGCGACCTCTCGACGTCATACAATCAGTATCGCGTACGCGGCCTTTCAAGGGACCAAGCTGAGTACTTCGCGAATCGCGGAGGCCTGGAAAGGAAGCTCAGCTTCCAACTCCGAGCGCCGGCGACGGTCATCGAGAGATCTGGAGCGCCGATGCTGATCCTTCCCGCGTGGAGCGAACCACCACCGGAACACGTGAATCTCGTTCGCACCTCGGTCCGGCTAGAGCGGTATGGCGACGCGATTCATCTCGACTACGGACGTCAGGATCCAGAGAACGACACGATTTGCGTGAGGTTCCTGACGTTCTTGCTCCAGGCCCCGCTTCGATCCAGAGGCGATCTGTGGCAGCCAAAGTCTGGCGGGCCGTTCTTTTGGAAGCGACCCGAGCAACTCCTTGACCGCGTGGCGATGTACCGGGGATTCTCCATCAGGCCCGTGCGGATGCCGGAGGGCGCATTCGGGCTCTGTGTTGACGCCCGAAGTCGCTTTGTCAGTATTCGGTCCCTTCCGGTTCGGCTTAACCGCTCAGAGTTCCAGCGATGGAAAGGGCAACATTGCATCTACCACTACGGTCACAACTGGTACGAGATCCGGCTGAATGGGATATCAGACCTTAACATTACTGAGGAGGAGGTTAGAGACAAATCGGGTACTTGGATGCCGCTGCTCGATTACATCCTCCACGAGACCTCAAAGCCGATACCGGAGGAACTCGCGCGAGTCCCCGGCGACGCCGCGGTCGTGTCCTACCTGAACAATCAGACGCAGGAGCGCAAGGTTCCGGCCGCCCTCTGCTTTCCCGTAGTCGACACGGAGCACGGTGATGGGCGGCGTCTCCAGCGCAACACGATTTTGGATCCGCAGGACCGATTGGGTCAAGTTCGACGATTCGTCCAAAAGTACATGAAGCGAATGTCATTCGGAAACGTGGAACTGCGCGTCGCAGGTGATCCATCGACCGTTCCACCGCGCAACTTCGTTGTCCCGGATCTAGCCTTCGGCGGTGGAGAATTACTGTCCGTTCGTGGCACCACCGGAGCGCGGGTAACGAGCGTTGGCGACTTGGGTCGTGACCGAGCGCAGATGCTCACGAGTCGCGAGTGTGGGTTCTTCGACTCAACGCCGCTTAACCGTCAGTACCTCGTTCTGCCCAGAACGGTGATGGACTCCTACGGACAGAAGTACATCCGTGACTTGTCGCGGTCAGTGGACGACTTGTTCCCACAAGAACATCCGTACGAACCGCACGTAATCGCCTACAACGACAGGACTGGCCGAACGTTCGCAGACCAGGGCACCGCCATCGTCCAGGCGGTGCGCTCCGAGGCACCAGAACCCGGGCACGCTCTCATCATGATACACGAGACGAAGAGACACCGAAATGGTGGACATGACGAGCTCGCGGCGTTGGTTGTCCGGGAACTCTATGAGAAATGCGATATCGTCGCCTCGGTCAATCACTCGGAGACGGCTCAACAAAGCTATCGCGAGAAACGTGATCGGGATGGCGAGCTTTACTACACAGTACCGGATGGGAAGCGTGGTAGGCTGAACGGTTACCTCCGGAATGTTGCGCTGAACAAGATCTTACTCCTCAACGAACGGTGGCCATTTGTGCTCGCGACGCCAACTCACGCTGATGTGATCATTGGCATTGACGTGAAGAACAACACGGCAGGCTTCGCGCTTATCGGAGCGGGTGGCGCAGCCATCCGAACGCGATGCTCGCGGTCGCGGCAAAAGGAGAAGCTGCACCACGGCCAAGTAAGCCAGGCGCTCGTTGAACTAATCGAGGCAGAACGAGAGATTCTATCGCATCCGATAGAGCACATTGTCATCCATCGAGATGGACGCCTCTGGGATTCCGAACACAGAGGGATTGATCGCGCGGTTGATGAACTCAAACGACGCGGACTCATCGCGAACGAAGCTGAAGTCACTGCGCTTGAGATCAGCAAAACGTCCCTGTTGCCGTTCCGGCTATTCGAACCGGACGGGAATCGTCGGAATGACGGAGTTCGCAATCCGCAGGTTGGCTGCTTCGCGACGATCGACCAGGATACCGGGTTCATCTGCAATACCGGGCGTGCGTTTCCCCGGAAAGGAACAGTCAATCCGTTGCACGTGCGGCGGGCGTTCGGCCCACTCGAAATCGAGCGCTGCTTGGAGGACGTGTACGCCCTGTCGACGCTTGCGTGGTCTCGGCCGGAAGATTGCAGCCGGTACCCTATCAGCATCAAGCTGACCGATCGTCGCTTGGCGGACGAGGCAACTGACTTTGATCGAGATACCTACGAGTATGGATCGCCTGTCGTGGAGGAGACACGAGCATGAGCGACAGTGGGTTGTTCACAAACCACTACGAGAGAGTCCGCCTCCTGGCCACCCTGGTCGACGAGGCAATCGAGGAGCGTCACGAGGGCACGCGCCGGGATCAGGCACGGGCGCTTGGTGAAGCGATTGCGCGAATCGCAGAGGGGCGTGCCGCGTCCCTTCAGGACTTGACGCTACGTGTGGTCTTGTCAGAGGCTGGTCTGCTGACGCTTGATCTGCTCAATCGATTGCGGAGCAGTCTCTCGGTGGAGGGCCCAACCGATTCTACAGGCCTTCATGCACTTGAGGAGCTTGCCTTGATGCTCGAACAGGAGCGCGCTGGCACGTCGGCACGGCTCCGGAGAACATAATGCTGGAGCCATACCTTCATGCCGTGTTCGAGCAGTTGCGACGAAGAGCTCGCAGCTTGCGCGCACGAATTCCACGAAATCTTCCACAAGAGTACGACGCTTTGGTTCGCAAGGCCACTGACATGCTTGATGGAATCTTCGCCCAGCTCGACGCCCCTGACGGCATTGGCAAGAGCATCACGAAAACGAAGATCCGACGGATGCGCCGCATCGTCGGCGAGCTAGATCGTTTGGAATCACTTGGTGTGCCCGCGCTTGAGCGAGCGTCTTTGGATGACCACCGTCTCAATGCGCTGCTCCAAGAAATCCGCGACGAACTCGGATATCCCCTGCTTCGGCCGACAGTATCGACGCTCTCACAGCAGTACTACTGCATTGACACCCAACTGAATCTGATGCTTGTTCCGTTCCAGGAGGCACGGTTCCTCCTGCATTTGCCTGACCTTTATCATGAACTCGCCCATCCGCTCGCACGGACGACGAACGATCCCGTAATCGAGCCATTTCAGGCCGGCATTCTGCAGCTCTGGGCAGATGTCCGAGACCTATTCGAGGGAGAACAGCGACGGGCGGATAGAGGGCGGTCGCCCGCCAGCGTACAGGCGAGGTCTCGGCTGTGGGAGACACTCTGGACCAAGTACTGGATGGAGGAGTTCTTTTGTGATGTATTCGCCGCCAACGCACTTGGACCAGCGTATGCCTGGTCGCACCTGAACCTGTGCGCACAACGAGGTGCCGCACCTTATGCGGTACCGCCGAATGCCGCCACCAGTCACCCGGCGGATGATGCACGAATGAAGGTGGTTCTTGAGGTGCTCCGTCTTCGCGGTTGGAATGAGGCGTCCGAAGATATCACTCAACGGTGGGGCTCCCTCTGTGGCGAGATCGGTTCAGAACCGATGCCTGAATTCCGGCAGTGCTACCCCAACCAGCTCCTTCGCGGTGCGGCGGAGTACGCATGCGAAGCGTGCGACAAGATTGGATGCAAGCCAGGCACAAGTGGCAAACTCGGTCGGGTTGGAGCGATGCTGAACGAAGCGTGGGAACATATCTGGACGTCTCCCGGAGAGTTTGGCGATTGGGAGGAACGGGCGGTTCAGACGCTTTTTGCTCCGCATGCAAAGGCGTCGCGTGCCGCACGCGCCGCTGGAGCGACGACGTGATTGGGCAAATTGAACTGCCTCCGCCCACGTCCACCCGCATCTTCCAGCACCCGTTCTTCTGGGGCGCGTTCATCCTCGTGGGAAACGCCGACGCCATTCGACGAAGAACAGTAATTGAAAGGGAGTTTGAAACGCAATGAAGAGCATTCGAGAATTGATAACGCAGGTATATCCGGAGACTTTGGATGGTACGGATGAGAAGGACTTCGAAATCGACTATGAAGTGCAAGATAGAAGCGTCGACGAAGGATGGCGCGGCGGCCATGAGGACATTGGGCCGACGGGCCCGTACGATTACGAGAACAGCCCATCGGCGATGATCAGCGCTCGGATGCATTCAATTGCTGCTGGTGTCATTCCCACTAGTAATTGCAGCAAGCAGAATATCGACAGGGCGGTCAATTTGATGGCTGGATGGATGGAGAACCGCACGATCGTACGCATCCTCGGTGCAGGTCGGGCGCTACTTGCCGGGAGCATGCCTGGCAATCGACTCGCTCACGCGGGCGTACAGGTTTCATTCATGGGGGGGATGGTCCCAATGCCCAACAGCCGTCGTGGCGGCGGCATCATCGCTTGCAGCGCTTCGGGTAAGACAGAAGCCGTTCTGCAGGCGATGCACATCGCCAAGGAGAATGCTCGTGAGACCGAGCAGACAATCAAGATTCTTGGCATTGCCAGCCATGAAGCGACCCAGTTTGAGGAACTTTGCGATGTTTTTGTAGGCATTCACGTACCCAAAAGTGAGTATCCCAACCCTCTCTCAGCACTCGCGGACACGGAGGAGTATGTAATCAGCGAGCTCCTAGACGGAATAGTCGTGAAGGCTGGCCAAGAGATCGGATTCGACGATGATGGATGGCGCCGCGGCCATGAAGATATTGGCCCGACAGGCCCATACGCACCTCAATAGTGACGATCTTTGAGAAGATCGAGCGGGCCCGGCATTTCCTGTTTGTGCTCGGCCCGAAGGTGATAAACTCGCCTCGGTCGATAGGGAGATCAAGGACGCCCTTGAGGTTCAGAGGGCCGCTCCGACGACTACAAGGTGTTCCCGATCCTCTTGGATGGGGTCAAGCCATCGGCCCTGCATCATTGGTTTGGGAAGAAGGAGCCGCTTGCCATGCAAATCGGAAGCGATCACGACGCAGTAGAGGATGCACATTCCGAGTTGTTCGACATCACCGCCGCCCCTTCGGCGAACCTGACCCTCAAGCTGAACCATCTGACCCTTCCCACCGTCGGTGGCGAACGCCGCGCCAAGGCGACGGCAACGTTGAGCTACACGCCGGCACCGCAGGGCGAGCCCAAGGTCCGAAGCTCTCCCTACAAGTTCACTGCCCCGCTCGGGCCCATCGAGGACGAGGAGCTCACCTGGTACCTCGAACGCTACGCACACTGGCCGGTCGGCGTCTTCGCGGAGCGAGCCGCCAAGGTTATCAAAAACCTTCCCGAATGGGGCGGCGACTTGTTCGAGGCCGCCTTGAGGCCCGACGCGGCGAGAGACGCGTACGAAGCTTGGAAACGCGTCGGCGACGACACCACCCGCCGGTTCAATATCGAAGTGGACCCGGCGCTGCCGGAGGGCAGGTCCGACGAAGATCATCAGGCCGCCCAGGAAGCCGCCGCGCAACTCCTTGCACTGCCGTGGGAACTCTTGCACGACGGCGACAGCTACTTGTGTCAGGGCGCTGGTCCCGTCCGAGTGTGCCGCCGGCTGCCAATCCAGGAAGAACGCAATGTCGTCGCGACCGACCTGCCCTTGCGCGTTCTGCTCGTCAGCCCCCGGCCGGAGGACTACCGCACGACCTACATCGACCACCGCGTGAGCGCCCGTCCACTGGTCGATGCTCTCATGCCGCTGGGCAAGAACGTCGAGCTGACCCTCCTCGATCCGCCGACGTTCCCGGCGTTGCGGAAAGAACTGCAGACGGCCCACAGGGCCAACAAGTCCTTCCACGTCGTGCACTTCGACGGTCACGGCGTCTACGACCCCAAGCTCGGCCGCGGCGCCCTCTGCTTCGAGCACCCCAGCGACACTCACAAGCTCAAAAAGCGGCGATCAATGGACGTCAGCGCCGAAGAACTCGCACGCATGACCCGCGACTACGGCGTCCCCTTGTTCTTTCTCGAAGCGTGCCAGTCCGCGATGACTAAGGAGGACCCCACAGCCTCCGTGGCCGCGGGTCTCCTGCAACAGGGCGTCGCCTCCGTCGTGGCGATGAGCCACAGCGTCCTCGTCGAGACCGCCCGCCGCTTCGTCACCAAGTTTTACGACCAACTCATGACCGACAGCACTATTGGCGAGGCCGTGCTCGCCGGCCGGCAGGCCCTCCACGACGATACCGTACGCGGCCAGGTCTTCGGCGGCGGCAAGCTCCACCTCCACGACTGGTTTGTGCCCGTCCTCTTCCAGGAGGAGCACGACCCGCGGATGATCCACGGCCTCGCCGCTGAAGACGTCGCGAAACTCAGCGGCAAGAAGGTCGAACTCAGCCTGGGCGATCTGCCTTCGAGACCGGACCACACCTTCGTCGGCCGTAGCCGTGAACTGCTCGCGGCTGAGCGGATGCTCACGGCCAGCTCCTATGTCGTCTTCTTGGGCACGGGCGGCGAGGGCAAGACCACGCTGGCGGCCGAGCTGGCCCGCTGGCTTGTCGAGACGCAGCGTTTCGATCGCGCAGTCTTCGTCTGCCTGGAGAAACGCCCCGACCCCCGCAACGTCCTCTACGTCCTCGGCGAGCAGCTCGTCACGGATTTCGTTTCGGCGGCCGCGAAGGACGAGAATGATGCCCGTTTGCAGGTCGAGCGTGCCTTGCGGAATCACCGGACTGTGATCGTGTTTGACAACATGGAGTCGGTCCTGCCACCCGTCGACGACGCGCCGGCACAAAGACTCTATGAGCCCGAGGTACTGCAGAAGCTGTTCAAGCTTGTCGGCGACTTACAGAAATGCGGCGACACGAAGCTGATCTTCACCACCCGCGAGCAGATGCCCACCCCGTTCGACGGCTTCCCCATCATGACCGGCCGCCTGACCGAAAAGGAGGCGATCGAGTTGGTCGGCGGCGTGCTCAAACACGCGGAATTATCCCCCGCCGGTTCGGACGCGGGCAAGGATGAGGACGAGATCCAGGAACTCGTCACGGCGGTCAACTGCCACGCGCGAAGCCTCGTCCTGATCGCCAGCGAGGTCGGCAGCGCGGGCGTCGCTCACACGACTCAGAACGTTCACCGGTTGATGAGCCGCCTGCACGAACGGTACCCCGACGATCGCGAGCGGTCGCTGTTTGCCAGCGTCGAGCTGTCGCTCCAACGCCTGCCGAAAGAGACCCGCGAGCGGATCCG
>JBARRC010000318.1:0-1614 GCA_049644045.1 Phycisphaerae bacterium | reverse complement strand
ACGCACTTGCTGGACGGTGCCGACGCCCGGGTGCATAATGCTGCCATACCCGGTCCTCGAGGGACGGCAATGCCCAAGTTGAATGAGTACCTTACCGTAGCCCAGGCGGCCCAGATCGTCGGCGTGAGCAAAGACACGCTCCGGAGATGGGACAAGGCGGGCAAGCTGAAGGCCCGTCGCCACCCGGTCACCGGATACCGCCTGTACCTCAGGACGGAGTTGGAGGCCTTCCTGGCTCAGGTGGCTGATGAGGCCGGCCCCACGCGTGGCGATCTAAACACGGGTAGCAAGAGGGGAGACCGGCAAAAACGCGGCGGCTAAGTGCGCGGTCTGCGGCTTTCAGTGAGATCGAGGAGCTTATCGATGGCGAAGATCGGAGACGATGGACATGCTTAACCTGAAACTTCGGGATGAGTTCCGCGGGTCGCAGATGCCCAACACGGCGATCGCACTTCGGCGTGCCGACAACAAGGGCGCCGCTCAACAGCCGGCTGATCAGATCCTCGACATCACATACCCGACGGCTGACGTTCAGAATGCGCTTCGCAATATCGGTACCGGCCGAGCCGGCCGGCCAATTGTCCTGATGGGCGATCGTGGCCGCGGAAAGTCCCACATCATGGCGGTCATGCATCATGCCATTGCGTCTCCCGATGCGGTCGAACCGTGGGCGCAGGGTTGGTCCACGGATCCCACGGCTTCCGCGTTGAGGGGTCTGACGCTGGAGCGCGGATTCGAGGCGATCTCCGAACCGGTTCACAATCACGAGTACCCACTCTTGTGGGATCTTCTGTTCGACCGGCATCCCAAGGGCGAATACTACCGCGGCCAGTTCGAAAACATGAACCAGCCGTTTCCCCCTCGGTCGCTCTTGGAGAAGATGTTCGAGGACCAGCCGGCTGCCCTGATTTTGGACGAATTTCAAAAGTGGTTCGATGGCCTGCATGATGAAGAAGCCGCGACTGGCCGAAAATGGCGAGAGTGTGCTTCCAACTTCATTCAGAACCTTTCCGAGATCGCCAAGGACCGGCCCGATATTCTGATCCTGGTGATCTCAGTGCTCAACAACACGACCGAGGCGTTTCGCCAGGTTCACCGAAACGACCCCGTTGTGATCGACTTTCACGGACCGACCGCCAAAGACGACCGGCAACGACTCGTCTTGCATCGTTTATTCACGAACCGTAGCAACATTCCGCAGAGTGACATTGAAAATGCCGTCGCTGCCTATGCCAACGAGCGATGGCGTCTACGCCATTCACACCTTCCTGAGTCAGAGCGATCACGAGTATCTGGCGAGGTAAGTGAAACTTGGCCCTTCGCACCTGAATTGCTGGCACTGCTCGAGGAGCACATCCTCATGGCAGCCGCGGCGCAGGAGACTCGCGATCTCATCCGGATCCTTGCTCATGTTTACCGTGCGCGGGGCGATGGAGCGCCCCTACTCACGCCTGCGGATTTCTACGTGGATGACGATTCGTGCGGCGTGCAGTCCCTGCTGGATTCCATCGCCGTTGTCGGCGAACAAGAACGCTTGCGAGAGGTCGCTCAGGCCAACCTTGAGTTCGTCCGCGCATCCGGCGAGACCCTTCCGAACGCGCGTGAATTGGTAAG
>JBARRC010000317.1:0-7810 GCA_049644045.1 Phycisphaerae bacterium | reverse complement strand
GAGCCGCAGGCTTCAGCCTGCGCGGACATCCACACACTAGATGGCATGCTCACGATCGCGTGAGCATGTTCCTTAACATTATCGCACCAGACCATGTCCATGCTTACATGGACATGGCCCCCGGAAGACGTCACCTTCACTATCGGCTGCACACCACCGTCGTCTTCATGCTGGGTCCGGCGACACTCCAATTTGACCCCATCATCCGACATGGATAGAACGTCTCATTGCACGGAGGAGGATCGTAATACATGACCGTACTGCTGACGGCCGCCGAGGTTCGCGTGGAGTTCGGATCGCTGGTCGCGGTGCGGGACGCTTCCTTTGAGGTCTCCGGCGGTCAGCTTGTCGGGCTGATCGGCCCCAACGGAGCGGGTAAGACCACGCTGCTGCGGGTACTGGCGGGCTTGCACGCCCCGACGCGTGGGCTGGCATGGATCATGGGCAAGCCCGTCCTCGGGGAGCACGAGGTTGTCCGGCACCACGTCGGCTTTGGTCCGGACGCTCCTCCCGCCTATGAAGAGCTGACCATCGACCAGTTCCTCCGCTTCATCGCGGGCGTGTATGAGCTGACAACGGAGGAGGCCGGGGAACGCATCGATTTCTGGCTCGAACAGCTATGGCTCACCGAAAAACGCGACATACTGATAAAGCACCTCTCGCGGGGTATGCGACAACGGGTCACGCTGGCTCGCACCTTCCTACCCCAGCCGCACGTCATCCTCCTGGATGAACCGCTCGCGGGTCTGGACCCGGCCGGACGAATCGACTTGCGGCGTGTGCTTGGGATGCTGCGGGAGCAGGGCTGCGCCATGATCGTGTCATCGCACATCCTTGCGGATCTGGAAGAAGTCTCGACGCACATCGCGATCATCGAACAGGGGAGCATCCTGCGCTGGAGCACCACGGACGCCCTGCATCACCAGCAGAATGAGCGACGGACTTATCGACTCACCACGGTCGATCAACAGCACGACTACGCTCCGGTGATTGCCGCGATCGAGGGTGTCTCGGATCTGCGCCGCGACGCTGACACTTATACGTTCGACTACCACGCGAACGAGGAGGAGGCAGCCTCTCTTCTCCGACAGCTTATTACTCGTAACGTTCCCATAGTCTCCTTTTCCATCGTCAAGCAGACCCTGGAAGAGCTCTACCTCCGGACCGGGGTGAAGCAGGTGGATTGATGCGAGAGCGATTTCAACTCCCCCTACCGATGTGGCGCGTGCAGTACCAACTGCTCGGAGGTTATCGACGGCTCGCGGCCATCGTCGTCATCTGTGCGGTAGTACTGGTGGCCGGGATCTTCGGTATCCGGCGCATATTCCTCCAAGACCCGTTCCCCACCGTGGCGGGTTGGATACTCAACATCCTTGCCGCGATCCAGGTGTTCGCCGTCATCCTGGGCGGCTGCAGTGCGGTGTTCAAGGCGATGCTTCGCGACTATGAAAGCAAGATGATTGAGTCACATCGCCTCACACCGATGTCGAACATGACGATTGTATTCGGGTATCTGCTCGGATCGACACTGCAGATTACCCTGTTGTTCGTTCTTTTCACAGCCGTCGGCGCCGTTGTCAGCTTTGCTGCACGCCTGCCCGTCGACGCGTGGGTCTATGGGAACCTGTTTCTGCTGAATGGGGCGATCACGTTATGGTCCATCGTGCTTTTCTCCGGCATGCGCCTGGAGAAACCGTTCAATCCGACTCCACTCCTTGTCGGCGTCGCCGCCCTTACGCTACCGATCGCGTTCGTGCCCGGCGCGGCCCTCCTTCTCAACACATATAGCATTCTCTTCGCCATCTGGATCATCACTGGAACCGTTACCGTAGCGATGCCCGCTGTCGTGATTGTGGCCGCCGTGAACCTCGGTTTTACCGCCTTTTGGTTGTCCGCGGCCGCAGCCAAATACCGACGGCCCGACCTTCCAGCGCTCAACGCCGGTCGTGGCCTTGTACTGCTGCTGCTCGCGCTGATTGTCTCAACAGCCGGCATCGTGGCTTTTGACTCCATCACACTGACTGGGATGCCTTCTTTCTATGAGCACGGTCTCCCGAAAGTCCAGTGGATCGCCACGATGATCGGAGCCCTGGTCCTCGCCGCCGTTCCGGTGGGCGGTGCCGTTAAGTGTCGTATGCTTGTCGCCCGTGGGTCCGCACCGCGGGATTGGTCCGATCGCGTGTCCGATCTCCTCGTTGCCCTGCTCGCCGCTGCACTGATCTGCGCAGTGATGGCCGCCCTCGGCACATCCATCTGGTGGGATTTGCTGCCGCCACCCGCTGATGGTCTGGAGCGAGCCGCCCTCTTTGTCCGGATGTGGTTGTACAGCGCCGCGGCCTGCGTGCTTGCGACGCTCTCGGTGCGGAGCGTGATCGAGATCGCTCAGCCCTTTGCCAAGTCGGCGAACGCTCTGATCGGGATCTTCATCACCATCGCGTGGGCGATCCCTCCGCTGGCTGACTTCGCTCGCGCGGAATACTTACGAGAGTTTCGCGACACTGTGGCTTATTCCTGGCTAATGGGATGCTCTCCAGCGGGCACAATCATCGCCACATGGTCGCCGCTCGATGCGCCCCTCCAGCCGGGGCTGCTTGTACAACTCGCGCTCATGTTGGTTCTCGTGTATGTCGCTCGCCGTGTTCGGACAAAAAGTATGAGTTTAAGTGTTCGGACTCCTCGCGGCCGTGAAAATGATTGAAATATAAGGGTTACCCCCGAATCTGGCGGTTCCTTGTATACGGGCTGGCCATGCCCCCGTCCTGCGGCGTAGCCTCCGCATTCTCTTGTCCTACCTCGGTAGGCTCTCCATGGTGTGCGCGTTCGGCGGCTTTTGTCCAATAGTCACGCGCTTTGTCAACCGCCAGAGCAAGCAGGGTCTTCTCGGGATAACGCCCGTCGGGAGCCCGTCTCCCCGCGGGCGTGCCGGTCAAAACCTCCAGAGCCTCGTGGATCGTCTGGACGGCGTAGATGCGAAACGTTCCGTCACGGCAGGCGTCAACGACATCCTCACGTATCATCAGGTCGCCGGCGTTCGCCTGGGGAATGATCACACCTTGCGTGCCGGTCAGGTTGATATCCCGGCAGGCGTCAAAGAAGCCCTCGATCTTCTCGTTTACGCTACCGACGGGCAGAATGTTGCCTACCTGGTCGATGGCGCCGGTCATCGCAAGATCCTGACGGAGGGGTACGTTGGTCAGGGCACTGAGCAAACAGCATATTTCCGCGCCTGAAGCGGAGTCGCCGTCGATGCCGCCGTAGCTTTGCTCGAAGGCAATGGACGCATCGAAAGCAAGTGGATGGTCCGTTCTCAACAGCCAACGGAGCAACCCGCCAAGGATGTAGAAGCCCTTCGTGTGAATCGCCCCGCTGAGGGCTGCTTCCCTCTCGATGTTCAGCACACCGGCTCTTCCCGGCCCAATCGTCGCCGTGATCCGCGCAGGAAAGCCGTACATGAGTGGTCCGGCATGCATCACCGCGAGCCCGTTAATCTGCCCGACCGCCTCTCCTTCTGTCTGAACCCGAATTGTCCCATTGGCCACGAACTCGCGAAACCTTCGCGCGGGCAGGTCAGCTCGACGTTTGCTCCGGCGCACGGCCTGGCGAACGTCGTCATCGTTGACGCGAGTTCGATTGGCCTTGCCTGCGACGAATGAAGCCTCGCGCGCGATGTCCGCTAACCGGCCAAACCGCGCCGTCAGCTTCCCCGCTTGGGCCGCGATTCGAGCGCCGTGTTCGACAAGCATGGCCACTGCGCTTCGGTCGAACGGGTTCAGCTCCTCCTCGTCGGCGATACGGGCAAGAACACGTGCGTATTCGTGGATGCTGCGGTCGTCTCGCGGGATTGTCGTGTCGAAATCCGCCAGAACCTTGAACAATTGGGAGAAATCCGGGTCATAGGCGTCGAGCAGATAATACAGATCGGAAGCACCGAGCAAAATCACCTTCACGTGAACGTCGATGGGTTCAGGCTTCAGCGCAGGGCTCGACCAGAATAACATCCTCTCTTGAGGGGTAATCTCAAGGCGTCCCGTACGCAACGTCCGTACGAGGACTTTCCAGGCTCCCGGCTCGCTAAGCAAGTCGCTTGCTTCCAAGATCAGGTATCCGCCGTCCGCGCGAAGGAGAGAGCCGGCGCGAATCCCCATATGAGTCGAGCGAGCTTCCTCGTCCCGTACGTATTCATAGTCTATTGTGCCCAGCAAATCTCGAATTGTGGGCGTATTCTCAACGATAATCGGGCACGCAGCGTCCTCTCCCTGTTTGAGCACGACATTCACACGGTAGAGGCGCGTAAACTCATCGGCCTTGTCGAGCATGGCTAAGTGGTTGGCCACGAGGTCTTCGATCAGTTCACTCACAAACGTCCGCGCGCCCGGCTCGTCGAAGTCTTTCTCGATACGACGCACCGATTGGATCAGTATCGACCGGGCTGACTTCTCCAAAAGCTCCCGAACAGCCTCCTGATAGTTCTGTCGAATCTCGTTGACCTTCTCGCCGATTTCGGGGAGTTGTTCCTTGAAGTTCTCGTAACCTTCGTGGACCGCCTGGTGATGCTCGTCCGTGATCTTGCCTTGAGTGTGAAGCTGGTCAAATTCCTCAAGGGGGATGGGCTTGCCGTCGACCAGCGGAAGGATTGCCGGCTCGGCGACCGGCCCGGCTTGCAGGGTAACCACTCCCAGTCCGGAAGAACGTAACGCTTCCTCAAAGGGCTTGGTCGCTTGCTCAAACTCGTTTTGAGTGGTTCGTTCAAGGGCGCTTTGGCGAGCTTTGATGCTTTCTGAAGCCAGGGCCGCCGCAAGGTCATCGCGGATGAACTTGATGAGCTTGTCGATGCGCCCACGGAACTCTTCACCCTTTCCGCGCGGCAGGGTGATGAGTCGCGGCCTGTCCGGCTGGCCGAAGTTGTGCACGTAACAGCGGTCCAGCGCGAGCGGGCACGTCGGTTGAATGTCCTCCAACATCCGCTTGAGTATGGTCATTCGTCCTGTGCCCGTCAGACCTCGCACAAAAACATTCTGGCCTGGGGCGTTCGTTTCGAGTCCGAACCGCAAGGCCTCGATCGCATCATCCTGACCCACGACCCCGACCATGGGCTCGACTTCCTTCGTCGAGCCAAACGGCAGTGCACTCGGGTCGCAGTGCCATCGAACGGCCTCGAACGGCAGCGGCTTTATTCCATTCCGGTCGGATGAATCGGCGGTATTCGGACCTGTCGTCGCCATGGGAACATCCTCCATTGTACGAGCCAATCCTTGCGAGGCTCCGTGAGCCACTTGAGCATCTTACTGTACCCTAAGTCAACGGCCTCAACGAAGGGCCTGCTGGCCGATCTTCCGGCTGGGTGGCTCACCTCCTTTGGAGGTGGGGGAGGCGATGATCGTGAGCATAGCCCTGAGCGTATATCATCGTCTCCCCCATGTCCAAAGGACATGGGGCACACACCGTTTTGGGGGTGTTATCACCGATTTTACCCCGTGAACGGTTACCCGACGTGAACAAGCCGTCCTTCTGAGATCCCTGGTGAAACGCGTGCATCTTGACGGTGTCACAAAACCGGGGAAAATCCGCATAGAGGTGGAATGGCACACGGTCGGCTATATCATTCGTAGCCGAGGCTGGGGAAGGAAGGGCGGAAGCACGGAGAAGACGAGGGAAAAGTAGAACTTGTGGGTTATCTTCTGGGTCACTTATTGATAAATAGTTAGAATTGATTATTGGAGCGGTGTCCGAGTGGCCTAAGGGACCGCACTGGAAATGCGGTGTGCGGGTAACCGCACCGAGGGTTCGAATCCCTCCCGCTCCGTTGGCAAGCCCTTGGTGGACAAAGGCTTTTCTTTTGCGGGCGTCCTCGGCGCATGCCCTCCGCAGGCACCCGTCATTTTCTGTCGGTCTTCTGATCCCGACCGACCCCCTCGTCGTATAATGCTCCGTCGTGACGTTCAGGGACCGGACGAACCCGGATCGCCGACCGGCACGGGGTCGGCCAATCACTATTCCAGCAGGGCGGAACGCCCATCGAGCACGAGCGAGGCAGAGCGTGAGAGGATCGGTGAGAACACACGTCGTCGTTGGTGCCATCACGCTGCTCGCAGCGGCACCGGCCTTCGCCCAGTTCAAACTCGGTGAGCACAAGGCCGAACGCAAGGCAAGGGTCACGCTCGAATCCTCCGTCGATGCAGTTGTCCCAGGCCGACCCTTCGACGTGGCGCTGCATTTTCAGCTTACCCCGGGTTGGCACATCTACTGGAGCAAACGCGGCTTCAGCGGCTGGGCGCCTATGGTGACGTGGACGCTCCCGGAAGGGTTTACCGCGGGTGAGCTGCAATTTCCCGTGCCCAAACGCCACACCTATCGCGGCGTAATAACAACGAACATTCTCGAGGGCGAACCGGTGCTGCTGATGCGGCTGACACCGCCGGACACGCCTACCGGAAGCCACGTCACGGTCGAGGCACAGGTCACCTACGTGGTCTGCAACGTGGGTGATATGGCAGAATGTCCGGAGAAGTCTGCGAACCTGCGGCTGGAATTACCCATCAGTACGGATGATGCCGCAAGGGCTGACAACGTCCATCTGTTTGATCAGGCGCGCCGGGCCTTGCCGAAGGTCAGCAGCGAATACGTAACGGTGACACCGTCGGCGACGGCGACAGACCTCTCACCCGGCGAAACGTTCGACCTGCTCCTGAGCATCGACATCGCCCAAGGCCACCGGGTTCAGGCACACGGGCCGCCTACACATACCGGGGTTTTCCTGAAGGAGGTGCCCGGGGTTACGTTCTCGGAGCCTGTCTATCCCAAACCGCGCATTCGTAAGGATCGACCCTCGGGTAAGGTGAGCGAGTATGCGGGCCGGGTCACCGTGCGCATACCGGCTGAGATCAACGAGGATCTTCCGTCGGGGCCGATACCCGTGGCCGGTCTGGTCAAGTACCGGCCCTATACCGACAAAGTTAGTTGGCTCCCGCCGGAGGCCGTGATGTTCTCACTCGAACTCCGCGGGAAGGGCGGCCCGGCGGTCGGTGCGACTATACGCACTCAGGAAAGTGGCATAGGTGCGGCGATCTCATCGGTTGAGGGGGACCGGTTGTCAGGATTCCTGGCTCGGTTCGGTGTGGTGGGCCTGTTGGTTGGATGTTTTGTATACGGGTTGTTCCTCAATACCACACCTTGCGTGTTGCCGCTGCTTTCGATCAAGGTCCTGGGATTTGTCGAGCAAGCGCACGAGTCGCGTCGCCGGACGGTGGGGCTGGGGCTGGCGTTCGGCGTCGGAGTGGTGTTGTTTTTTGTAGTCTTGGGTTTTCTTGCTGCCGCAGGGAAGAACCTGCTGCAATATCCGGCCGTGGTGGTCGGCCTCGGAGCGGTGGTCATGGCGCTGGCACTGAGCATGCTGGGTGTGTATACGCTGCAAGCACCCGCCACGGCAACGAAGATCGAGGGAAGCATCCAACAAGAAGGTTTGCTCTCTTCGTTCGGCAAGGGGGCTTTGGCGCCGGTGCTGGGTTTTGCCTGTACCGGTCCGCTACTGGCCGGTGCGTTCGGCTGGGCGACGCAGCAACCGCCTCACATCGCAGTTTTGGCCTTTTTGTTTGCCGGTCTTGGCATGGCCAGTCCGTACATGCTTCTGGGTGCGAATCCTCGTTGGCTGAGCTTCGTTCCCAAGCCCGGCCCGTGGATGGTCACCTTCGAGCGGATTATGGGGTTCCTTTTGTTGGGCATGGTCGTTTGGCTGCTCCATCCCCTTGTTAAGCAAATGGGCGCCGCGGGGCTCGAATGGACTCTCGTGTTCCTGGTGGTGATCGGGATGGCC
>JBARRC010000316.1:0-4150 GCA_049644045.1 Phycisphaerae bacterium | reverse complement strand
ACCCGGCGTCACCCACAAGGGGTGACGCTACATGTCTGTAGCACCATCCGGTCTGAAGCTATGGGATGCCGGTAAAAGCGTTCATGAAACCGGCGACGTCTGCGAGGTCGACATCCGTATCATCATCGTACCCGAACATCGGGATGCATACTCCAGACGACGGCGTGCCCGGACCGCTTTCCAAAAGGCAGTTCCTGAAGCGCCAGTAGTCAATAAGATCCACAGTGCAGTTCCTATTGGTGTCACCGATCGGACGGCCGTCCGCCGGGTAGACCGGAATCCCGCGGGGTGTGAAATCACAGACATCAATGTCATTGGGAACGCCGTCGTCATCGATGTCGGCATCACAGATGTCGATCAGACCGTCACCGTCAAAGTCGGGTTGCACCTCGCATTCGTCCGGCGTATGATTATCATTGCAGTCGTCGGAGACCCCTATCGCGATATCCTCATTGTCCTGCGTGCCGTTTTTGTTGCAGTCGCTGACCCACCCGGAAAGGAACATCATGGCCGGGGCGATCTCCTCGCACGTGGGTATGATCTCAGAGGTCGGCATGTAATGACCGTAGCCAAGTTCGTAGGCGAAAGCCCACAGCCCCAGCTCGCCGTAGCTGTAGTCCACCGACCCACCGTTGACCGCGTAGATCGTCGTGTAAATGGGGCCGCGGTCGGAGTAATCGGTGCCGCGTATCAGGTAAATCAGATCGGCCATTTCGGTGCCGAGATGGTCGAACGTATCGTTGTCTTCGGTCGGCTCTTCGCTGTGTCCCCAGGGCCACATAATCATGTATCCGTGGGTGTGAAAGTCGATGTGGGCGCGAACGTTGGAGTGTGTCAGGAAGAAATCCCGCAAGGCCGCGGTTTCCGGTTGAGAGAATGGGTTTGACCCGCTTCCAGGCCCGCCCCAGTTTCGATTCAAGTCGACCCCATTCTCGTTATAGCGGCTTCCGTCTTCATACCCGTCCGGATTCATGATCGGGAGCAGAAACCATTCGATGTCGTCTACCTGTCTTTGCACCTCCGCATCGATGTCGTAGTGGGTGAGGAGGTACTCAGCCATGTAGGCGATCACGCACGCACCCATAACCTCGTTTCCATGCTGGGCCCCGTGGTACATGACAGCCGGTTTATCGTCGCCCGGGCCGGTGATTCGAATCGCCCACAGGGGTCGCCCCTCCACCGACAACCCGAGGTTGACCATCTCGGCGAGGTCGGGATAGGCCGCCACCAGATCGCTCATGAATGTGACGTGCTCGTCGTAGGTGCGATAGCCGTCGAAGAAATCCTCGTCATCCGCGCTTGCGAAAACCTCGTCGATACGGCGTTGGAGATCCTCGATCTGGACTTTGTAGCTCAGGCCGCTTGCGTCGAGTGCGCGCTTTTGCTCCGGTGACACACGTACGTCAATAACGCCGAGACCCACGCCCTCCGACCAGATCTCAAAGTCGCGGCTGGCGGCGTCGAGGGCCATTAACGTCGTCAGTTCCGACTCATCTTGGATGACGACCTCGACCACCTGGTGTCCGTGAAGGGACCGCGGCTGAGCCGACGCATCGGCTGCAATGTGAAACACTACGACAGTGAGTGCGAGAGCGCTTACAAGTACGTTGGCATGATGGTTCATGGTAGAATCTCCCATTGCTCGCCCGGCCACCCATTGAACCGTATACAGACAGCTCAATGAGCCTTTCCTCATCCCGCCAGGGAAAGATGCCCAAAGTCTTTACAGTATAAGGCATGGCCTTATCGTATGCGAACGCGGAGTCGTGGTCATCGGGATGGCGCGGGCATGTTCGGCTTCGTGACCATCCTGCATGGCCGCGCCCGGCTGCGCCGGGGCTTGGTCATAGATGACACCCAGCGCTTCGCTCGACCGCGGCACCCAGTCACCCCGCTGCATAATCGAACGTGCCTTGGACTGCCAAATCAAGCATGGCGAGGCTTCGCTTGACCATGACACCCAGCCACGCCGATTATTCCTTGGCAGGGGTCGAAGGCCCGCGCCGTGTCTCACGGCCGGGATTCGCTGGTTCTG
The DNA here is from genome assembly GCA_049644045.1 of Phycisphaerae bacterium. Taxonomy (GTDB): domain Bacteria; phylum Planctomycetota; class Phycisphaerae; order UBA1845; family UBA1845. The sequence goes on along the minus strand of JBARRC010000316.1, from coordinate 2,115 downwards.
GGCTATCCCTGACAATTCCCCCCGGAAAGGGGACTAAGCAGAAAGCCACGCCGCAACCACAGACACCCGGCTCGATCTTGTTTGGATCGTCCGGGCAACCGTCGTTGCAATCTTCCACCCCGTCACCGTCACTATCGTCGTCCGGCACACCACAACCGCAGATACCCGGCTCGATCTTGTTTGGATCGTCCGGACAACCGTCGCTGCAATCTTCCACCCCGTCACCGTCACTATCGTCGTCCGGCACACCACAACCGCAGACACCCGGCTCGATCTTGTTTGGATCATCCGGACAACCGTCGCAATCATCGATCAAGCCGTCGCCGTCCGAATCCACCTCACACTCATCCGGGATGTCGTTTTGATTGCAGTCCGGTGCCAGCGAGTCGATGGGTGGAACCTGGCACTCGTCGGGAATCCCATCCGGCTGGCAGTCCCCGCTGGTACCGTTGGCGATATCCTCATCGTCCGGAACGCCGTTGCCGTTGCAATCCGGGAAAACGCCGCTCAAGATAACCGATAACCAACCTGCAGGCGTAGAACCGAAGTGTCCGCCCAGTCGGATTTTGTAGCACTCGCCCACAACGGGCTCGAATGTCACCGTAGCACTGTTCCCACACTCATCGAACGTGCCGAAATTGCAGTCGATCAGGGCTCCAACCTCTAGTGGACAATCGCAGCCGTCGTAGACACACAACGTCGTGTTCGGCTGGTCTTCCGGTGAGAGGTTCTCGTCGCATGTGGAGACTGTGGCCTCGCCGCTACCTGGGGCGAACCAGTCGTACCAGAGGTCGTTTTGCAGCATAAGGTACTCCGGCTCGCCGGGGCAGTGGAATGTCGCAGGGGCTACACCGAACAACTCGCCGGAGAGATCAAACGGTTCCACGACCTGGTCACCGACAAGTTCCAGAGCTTTTTGGCAGAAATCGTTCGGCATCGGTGGCTCGGGCAGCGTGCAGTCGGCGTAGACCTCCAGGTTGAACGACAGTCGCAGGTACTCGCCTTCTTCGACATCGAGCTTCGCCCCGACCAATACGTAATAAGTCTGCCCGATCTCCAGACCGGTCAGGCAGAGCGAGGCGTTCGCATTGTTGGACGAGCAGCCGTCGACGTCGTCGCTACAGCCGATCAGGTTCAGGTGCTCGCACGCATACTGTTCATCGAACAGACATTCCGACCCGTCAGCGCAGTCCTGGGCGGAGACACTGCAAACTGACATGTCATCGCAGATACCACGGTCAGGATTAGCCGGGGTGTAGACCGAGATGAGCGAATCGTTGACCTCGGGAGGATTGAAGCTGTTGCAGGTTAAAAGCTCCACTGACGTGTCGCTCGCCACGAACTTGTACCAGACCGTGCCGTAGCCGGGACTCCCGGGGCCGTTATCGAATAATTCGGGGTCACACGGCTTGCCGTCGCGGTCGCCTCCCTCGCAGAGCCCCTCAGCGGTATTGCAAATCCCACCGGGGCAGTCGAGCCCCCCATGACAGCAGAAACCGGGATCGGTGGAATCTTCCGTCGCGTGGAGGGCATCGCCCTCCGTACTGCTGGGGATGCTCACGAGTCTTGCCCCTTTGAAGGGGTCGGGATCCCAGCAGTGATCGTTTGCAGGCGCCGTATTGCACAAAGCAAAGGCGGTGGGGGCGCTGGCTGGCGGACCGAGTACCCGTTTGCCCAGCGTGTTGCTGTAGACCAGCGTGCCTTCGTCTGCAGCGGCAACATTGCCTGTATCACTACCACCAACGACGACCACGTGCTGTCGAACCTCGATGTCGGCCGGAAGCTGGCTGAGTTCATCCAAACCACCGTGCGCGACTACGCGCGGATTTCCCGAGGCGGGAGCGCGAGCGACCGGCGCACAGACCACGCGTTTGTTCTTGGGGCTCGGATTGGGTTCCGTACCCACAGACGTTGCCGTAAACATGGCACTAACACCGGCGGCCACCGCGCAGACCAAAAGTATCTTTACTGGCATCGTATTCACCTCTTTCATGCGAGAATGGAAGGTGGATCACTCCTTGCCTTAGAGCCTATCCGAGTAGGTCTGTTTTTGGGTGCCACTTACGGCTTGTCCGCCAGTGCACGGGCAGACAAGCCGCAAGTGGCACCCTACTC
>JBARRC010000315.1:0-9188 GCA_049644045.1 Phycisphaerae bacterium | reverse complement strand
CCTTATAGGGGACGCTGTGCCGAGAATCCTTTCTCGGCACCTGCCAGAGGGCCGAGAAGGGATTCTCGGTCCAGCGATGCATCGTCACCTCCCTATAGGGCTATCGGCGGGTGGCGAAACGGCCCTTCGCCCTTTCGCACCAAACCCCCCTGCGGACGCATAGTGTAGCGACCGGAGGCGGTTCGGGCTATATGCCCAATGGTCGATGCTGTGCCGAGAATCCTTTCTCGGCACCTGCCGGAGGACCGGGAAGGGGTACGTGTTTAGCGAGGGTGGCATGGGCAAACTTGTTTGCCCGTGCGCGTACCACGGGCAAACTGCATTTTGTGCCGCCCGGGCGGCGCGGTGGTTGCCACCCGCACTGGAAGCGTTTACATTTTCGACTTTATGCGTGGATTTCGCCTCCGGGGAATCTCAGGAGAACGATTGTGATGAAGCTCAACCGATACCGGCGAATGAAATCGGCCGTCGCCGCAGGCCTTCTGATCGGCTCATTAAGTTGTCCTGTCTTAGCAACGGGAAACGGGCAGTCGCCGCCCACGCGGGGCGTTGAGCCCCGCGAGGTGGTGTTGAACAACGGGCTCACGCTGCTGCTCGTTGAGCGGCACGAGGAGCCGACCGTGGCGTGCGGCGTGTTTTACGACGTCGGCTCCGTCAACGATCCGCGGGGCAAGAGCGGAATCGCCCACCTGTTCGAGCACATGCTCTTCAAAGGCTCGAAGATCATCGGGACCAGCGACTACGCGGCTGAGCGCGTCTATCTGGACCAGCAGGACGAGCTCCGAGCGAAGATGATCACCGAGATGAACAGAATGCGGCTGATGAAACGCCACGGCGAGATCGAGGACGTGCTCGATCCGAAACAGTGGACGCCCGAATACGCCGCGATGAAGAAGCAGTACGACGAGCTGATCGAAGCCGAGCGGGCCTACATCAAGAACAATGAGCTGTTCAACCTCTACACCACCAACGGCGGCGCCAGGCTCAACGCCGGGACGATGGAAGATATGACTATCTATTTCGTCCAGCTCCCCGCCAACAAGCTGGAACTGTTTTTCTGGCTGGAGTCGGACCGGATGGCCAACGGCGTGATGCGCGAGTTCTACGTCGAGCGCGAGAACGTTCGTGAAGAGCGCCGCCTGCGGGTCGAGAGTACGCCGACCGGCAAGTTTGACGAGGCCTTCGAGGCTTTGTTCTGGCAGTCCCACCCTTACGGCATCCCGGTGCTCGGGTGGTCGTCAGAGGTCGAGTCGATCACGCGAGACGACGTGCGCGAGTTCTACAAAACCCATTATGCGCCCAACAATGCGCGGGCCGTGCTGGTCGGTGATTTCGACGCCGACAAGGTGGTCGAGATGGCCGAGACGTACTTCGGTCGAATTCCCCGTGGAGCCAAGCCGCCACCACTCGTCATCACCGAAGAACCCGAGCCTATCGCGGAGCGACGGCTCTACGCCGAAGCCGAGACAAATCCCCGTGTAAGAATACGCCATCACACCGTCGCGATGGGCCACCAGGATGAGGCCGCCCTCGATGTGTTCGCCGCCCTGCTGTCGGGCAAGACGGGGCGACTCTACAAACGGCTCGTGACTTTGGAGGAAGCGGCGATCGGCGAACCCTCCGCGGACAACAGCAGCCGAAAGTACGCCGGCAGCTTCGAGATCAACGTGACCGTCAAGGAGGGGCGAACGCCGGAAGAGGTCGAGCAGCTTGTGCTGGAGGAGATCGAACGGCTTCGTTACGGCCAGATCACTCGACGCGAGCTTCAGAAGGTCAAGAACCAGGTGCTCGCCTCTTCGGTTCGCAGGCTCAAGAGCAACATCGGGCTCATGTTTCAGCTTGGCATATACGACACGTGGTACGACTGGACCTACATCAACGAGGCGCCCGAACAGATGCTGAAGGTAGCCGCGGCCGACGTTCGTCGGGTTGTCAGGAAGTACTTTGACCCCACGACCCGCACGGTGGCCGTCTATCGAACCAAACAATTACACACCGAGAAGGAAGACCCCGAGCTGGAGGAGCTGCTCGCCACCTTGCCGCCTCAGATCGCAAAGCGGGTGAAGCAGAAAATCAAAGAGATCAACGAGCTGGATTACGATGATCTGGCGCCCCGGGCGGCCATAATGGCGGGTGTCTTGCAAACGCGTAATGTTACTGAAGAGCAAAAACGTGTGTATGAGTTCATTCTGAAGCGGGCGACAGCCCGTGTGGCTGAGCTGGAAGCCCTTGAGGTTGAAAAAACGCCCGACGAGTAAGGAGTCAAAATAACATGCTTAGGAAAACGAACCCATGGCTTGGCATCGGGCTGGCGCTCTCTGCACCGGTGCTGCTCCGCGCGGGACAGCCCCTGCCGGCTCATCCCAAGGATATCGAATACCACTCGCTCGAATACAAGGTTCCGCCCGCGTCACAATTCCGTGAAGTGCTCTCCAACGGCATGGTGGTGTACATCGCCGAGGACCGCATGCTTCCGACATTCGATCTGACCGTGACGCTTCGCACGGGTTCAGCCGTGGAGCCACCGGACAAGGCCGGCCTCGCGTCGCTGACCGGCGAGCAGATGCGCGACGGCGGCACCAAGAGCCTGTCGCCGGCGAAGTTGGACGATGAGGTCGAATTCCTCGCGGCCTCGCTGTTCACCAGCATCGGCGAGACACGCGGGCGGGCCGGGGTCTCGTGTCTGGTGAAGGACGTCGATAAGGGATTGGAGCTTCTGGTCGACGTGCTTCGTCATCCCGGGTTCGATGAGGATCGCCTCCGCCTGGCGAAGGAGCGGCACCTCCAGAATATCAAACGCCGCAACGATGCAACAGCCTCGATCGCCCGTATTGAATGGGGCTTTCTCCTGAACGGCGATGATCATTTCGGCAATCGCTACCCGTCGTCGACCACGATCAGCGCGATCACACGGGACGATCTGCTCGCCTTCCACCACAAGTATGTTCATCCCGGCAACATGATCGTCGCCGTGGCGGGTGATTTCGACCGGGCCGTCATGCTCGATAAGCTCGAAGACACCTTCGGCCATTGGCCCGTCGGCGAAACCGGACCGCAGACGTTTCCGGCGCCGAACCATACGCCGGAGCCGGGCGTGCGCGTGATCCACAAGGATGACGTCAACCAGGGGCGCGTGGCGATCGGACACAAGGCCATCATGCGAGGCACGCCGGACGAGTTCGCTTTGCGAGTGATGAACGGCATCCTGGGGGCTTCGGGTTTCCGGTCGCGGTTGGTGGCCACGGTACGATCGGATGAAGGATTGGCGTATAACACCGGCAGCCGCTTCGACCAGGGCGTTTATTATCCCGGCGACTTCCAGTGCTGGTTCCAGAGCAAGAGTAACTCGTGTGCCTATGCCACAAAGCTGGTGCTCGATGAAATCGCCAGGTTGCGTGATGAGAAGGTCAGCCGGGCGGACGTCGATGATGCCGTTTCCTATTATGTGGAGGCTTTCCCGCAGCAGTTTCAGTCGAAGATGGCCCTTCTGAAAACCTATGTTTCGGATGAATACACCGGTCGCAATCTTGATTACTGGCAGACGTATGTCGATAACCTCAAGCGCGTGACACCCGACGGTGTTCAACGGGTCGCCCGGAAATATCTGCACCCCGACCAGCTTGTAATAGTGGCTGTGGGCGATGCCGACGCGATGCTGGCCGGCGGGTATGACAAAGCACCGAACCTGCGCTTCGATGCGTTCGGGAAAGTGACGAGAATGCGGCTCCGCGACCCGGATACGCTGAAGCGCTAGCGCACCTTGCGACGGATGAAAGGCAAGGAGGCATCGAGGCATAGCTGGACCGAGAATCCTTTCTCGGTCCTCTGGCAGGTGCCGAGAAAGGATTCTCGGCACAGCGTGCACTCACGTGCCTTTTGCCTTGATGCCTTCTTGCCTTGTTGCCTTATGTCTTCTTCGTTTTTTGCCTTCTTGCCTTTTTGCCTCCTTGCCTTCTTGCCTCTCAAGGTAACGATCACCGGCGGCGCGGATGCTTCCGGACAAAACTACACCTGGACCGTCACCAACAAACACACTTCGCCGATCGTTTACGTCGAATTCCCGCACTACCACGCCGGTTTGTTTTTCGCCCCCAAAGGATGGTCCACGGAGTCTACCGCACTTGTAAGGGTGGGCTACAAGGATGAACCGGGGGTGTGTATTGCGAAGTCCGACTCGCCGACCGCCGGGATCAGCGCAGGCCAATCCGTGACGTTTCGAATGGGGATCGCACCTCTCCCCACGCGACGCGGGAAGGGCACCGTCCGCGTCCGATTCGCGGATGGGACCGAAGCCGGGGTAACGGGTGTGGAATTGCCTCAGCCGGAGGTGATTGGTGACAAGTATGCGCCGCTCATCGGCCTGGGCGCGATCTTCCTCGTGTGGATGGTCGTTCGGACAGTGCGCGGCGCAAAGACGCGCCGCAGGTGGCATGGCCAAGCGCAGCGCCGCCATGAGTGAGGCGTCGTTCTTGGAAGCGTCCAACATGCCGGCGCCCGTCTGTGACGGGCTTGGGCATGCCACCAACCCGCCCGCGTCGTCGGGTGAGTAGGCTACGACGGGTTTTGGGTAAGCTACGGTCGGTTTGTCGGTTCAACGATCATCGAAATGCATCGCAGCCGGATACATGGATGGCTCGCTCTATTGATCTTCGCCGCTTTCGCGCTGCGTATGGTCTATTGTTCCGTCACGATCGGTCTGGGGCGGTCTTTGCCGCCTCATCAATATCATCGCGAGTACATCATCACAGCGCGGGGCCTGGTCGAACACGCTACCCTGGTGAGCCCGCTGATCCTTGAGGATGCGACCGCTGCGCCGTCAGCTCTCATGCCGCCTCTCTACGCCGGGCTTGTCGCGGCCGTGTATCGGCTTTTGGGGATCGAAACCTTCGCAGCCACACTCGTCCTGCAAATAATCAACGCTATCGCGACGTCACTCACAGTGGTTTTCGTGTTTCTCATCGCACGAAGGCTCGGGGGCGTGGCCGCGGCCTGGGTGGCGGCTCTGGTCGTAACGATCAACCCGACGTTGTTCGGGTATACCACATACATGTGGGATACGAGCATCTTTGCCTTGGGTGTGACACTAAGCGTGTGGATATCGCTGCGTCTGTCGGAACAGCCGGCGCACTGGCGGTCGTGGCTCGGCTTCGGCCTTTTTCTCGGTGGGTTGGCCCTTTTGAACCCGTCTCTGACCATCGCGTATCCGTTCCTGGTGTTATGGCCTATCAGTAAGTCACACGGCTGGCGCCTTCGTCCAATGCTCTCCGCCGTTGGGTGCACCGTACTCGGCTGGCTCGTCGTGATCATGCCCTGGACCGTGCGAAACTACGTCCATTTCGACGAGTTGACCTACGTCCGGAGCGGGTTGATGCTCGAGCTGTGGCTGGGCGTTTGCCCCGAAGCGGATGCGGACGGTGCGGCCGTGTACAGGAATCAGTTTCCGCTCCTTAATGACGAGATCCAGCGTAAGGTTGCGTCAATCGGCGAACGTGCGTTCGTTAAGGAGTGCGGCCAGCGCGCCCGGGCAGCCATTGCAGCCGACCCGTGGCGGATGGTTCGCCTGATCGCGGTCCGCGTGGTGGATTACTACCTGGGGACGGTCTACACCCACGCGCGTCCCGGCGGGGACGGCTGGCCGGCTTCGAGGCCGCGAGCCGCGATCACGCTGTTTCTGGCCGCGGAGGGCCTCGCTATCGGCGTGTGCCTTCTGATCCGGCGCAGAATCCCCCACGACCTGTGGTGGTTGTTGGCAATCGTTGTTTGCTTTTCCGCCATTTACTGTCTAATGCACGTTCAGGTCCGTTTCCGCGCGCCCACGGAGCCGATCGTGGCGATCATCGTCGCCGTGCTGTTGACGCTCAAAGATTTCACCGTACAGTCTGTGTCCAGGAAACAGTATGGATACGGAGATCATCAGAATCGACCCGCAGGTCGGGCACGTGGAGGTTGTGCGCCGCGCCGCTGACGTCCTAACGCACGGCGGACTGGTGGCTTTCCCAACCGAAACGGTCTATGGGGTGGCCGCACGGGCGGACGATCGCGCAGCCGTCGACCGCTTGCGGCGCCTGAAGTCCCGTCACGCGGGTCAGGTCTTTACCGTTCACATTGGCTCCGCCGCAGACGCGGAGCGTTTTGCACCGGATTTGACGGGGTTGGCCAGTCGATTCATTCGCAAGGCCTGGCCGGGACCTTTGACGTTGATCCTCCCAGTCGATGATCCAGCCTCAGCACCGGTAATGGCCGGTTTGAACGGCTCAGCCGCCACAGCCATGTATCACGAGAACACGATCGGCCTGCGATGCCCGGACGACCCGGTGGCCGGCGCTTTGTTGCAGGCGGTAGAGGCACCGGTCGTGGCTGCGAGCGCCAACCTCGCCGGATACCCGCCGCCTCACGAGGGCGACGATATCGTAGAAGAACTGAAGGCTCAGATCGATCTTCTGATCGATAGCGGCCGCACGAGGTATGCGAAGCCGTCAACGATCGTCCGTGTGACCGGTTCGTCATATGAGCTGGTTCGCGAAGGGGTCTACGACGCCGGGATCGTCGAACGGCTTTCGACCCTGCGATTGCTGCTGGTGTGTACTGGGAACACCTGTCGCAGCCCCATGGCGGCGGCACTGGCGAAGAATATGATTGCCGAGCGGCTCGGGTGTCGCGCGTCCGAGCTGCCGCAGCGGGGTATTCGGGTCGAGTCGGCGGGGACGTGCGGCGCCGGTGGGGGCGCGTCGCCCCACGCCGTGACGGTGATGGCTCACCGAGACATCGACCTGACGGATCACGTCTCGGCGGCGCTTGTGCCCGAAATGGTCCAGCGCGCCGACTACATCTTTGCCATGACACGGTCGCACCGCGACACGATCGTCAGTATGGTGCCATCGGCTGAAGACCGCGTAGCCCTGCTGCTCGACGATGAGGATGTCCACGATCCCATCGGCGGTCCGGAGGAGGACTACGAGGCATGCGCTCGAACGGTTGAAAAGGGACTTCGGACCCGGTTACAGGAGGTGATCCTATGAACGTGGCTCTCTCGAGTGACCACCGGGGCTATCACGCCAAGGAACAGATCAGGGCCTACCTTACCGCGGCGGGCCATCACGTGATCGATTTCGGCTGCGAAAGCCCTGCAAGCTGCGACTACCCCGATCATGCAATCGCCGGCGCACAATCCATCGCGTCTGGTGAGACTGATCGCGGCATTTTTTTCTGCGGGACCGGCATCGGTATGTCCATGACAGCCAACAAGGTCCGCGGCATCCGTGCCGCGCTGTGTCACGACGAGCTCACCGCCGAGATGGCCCGCCGGCACAACAACGCCAACGTCCTCTGCCTGCCCGCCGACCTGCTCGGAGACGAGCTGATCCGCCGCGTCGTCGATGTCTGGCTACGCACCGATTACGAGGGAGGCCGCCACGAGCGCCGACTCAAGAAGATCGCCAATTTCGAGAACAACGGCCAGTGCACAACGCCTTAGTGTATTTCGGTCGAAACGCTCAAGGGCACCCGTGTGCAATCCGATAATCGTGTAGATTCAAGGAGCCTGACATGAGCGTACGCCGATTCCCCCTGATCGCCGTCTTGCTGGCGATGGTCGCCGCGGCCCTGTTGCTAGGTTGTGAAGTGGAGTTCGTCGGAGACGCCGCTCGCGAGAACCTGGCATCCTTCGTCATCGACGTCGTCTCGACGTCCGTCAACGAATCCATCAACCCTTAGCCAATCAGTATTGCTTCGCGGTGTACTCGAATTGGAGGTATTCGGCGATTTTGACGGCCTTGTTGAAGGTGTCCTCAGCGGCTGTGCCCAAGCGGGCGATTCGGAAACCGACGGTGTCGCCGTTCGCGAAGGCGCCGGCCTCGTAGGTCCGACCGTTGCCATTGTCGATCAGAACGACGTTGTAGTCGTTGGTGGTCCAGTCGTCGGGAACGTCCCAATCGTAGTTGATCGAGGTGGTGTTCATCGAGCCGCCGTCCGCGACATGGCTTTGCTGGAGGTAAAAGCGGATGACCTGGCCGTTAGTGGTTACGTTAAAGACCGGGTTCACGAGAATCTTGACGCTGCAGGGTTCGGCTACATCCATGTCGTCGGGGATTCGGATGGGGAGAAGGTAGAATCCTCCGGTGCTGTTGTAGTTGACGTAGCGTGCGGTGATAGCGCTGCCAATGTAATGCGCGGTGCAGGTACCGTACGCGCGGCAGTAACCGGTATTCGCAACTCGGGTTGGCGGAGTATCACCGCTGGTGGTGCGTGCATCACCGTCAGTTGGAGCGGCGTCATCGGTGTAGGTCTTCGGCATGGTTCACACCTTCCTAAGAGGCGAGCGCAAGGCCGACCTCGAGTCCCCAGGTCATGTTTCCGCTATCCGGGTTGGTCCACTGGATGCGAAGATCGTCGGCGGACTGAAAGGTCCAGGCCGAGGGTTCACCCGTGCCGCCATCCGCGATGCGCAGGTGCACGTCCTTGTTCGTGCCGGCCTGACTGATCGTGAAGAGGCGCGTGTCATAGGCCGACCCGCTGCCTGAATCGACGGAAAGAGTAAAGGCCGCCGTGCCCGTGCCCCCACTGAAATGACAACGGGTGAACACCAGCCGGTACTTGCGATCCAGTGCGAAGGTTTGGTCGATATCGCCTGACCCACTGGCCGTCTGCGTGACGACCGCCAGCATCTGGCGGGCTCTTGCCTCGGCGAGTTCGGCCTCTTGAACGGCCAAACCGGCCTCCACAACTTGAAGAACATCCGATCGGTTGCTGCGCATGTTTACGAATCCACCGCATCCTCAATGTGGTCGGCGAGCGTCTCGTCTTCCGGAATCTGGACGCGAAACGGAACGCCGATCAGGTCGGACACGCCCGTGTTCAAGGCCGGTATCGTCACGGTGGCGTCGCCGACAAACACCACGTCCTTGAGGGTCCGCTTGCGTTTTTGTCCGTTGGCACGGTACCGGATGATCAGGTCAATCTCATCGTCGATCGCAAAGAGCGTCTCGGCCGCCGACCCATCGCTCGAAAACATAAAGCCCGAAATGCGCTGCAGCCCACGCTGAAACGTTCCAAGCTCCCCGTCGCCCGTATCGCTGCCACTGGCCGGCACGGGCGCGATCCCCGGCTTATAGACAACACTCTCCACCCCGTCGATCGCCGTCTCGGTGTACGGCGATTCCCGCAGCTTCGTCGCGGCACCCCGTGTAGCC
>JBARRC010000314.1:0-21130 GCA_049644045.1 Phycisphaerae bacterium | reverse complement strand
CTGGTCTGCAGGCCGCGAACCACCTCGACCAGCTTCATGACGGGCACGGGATTGAAAAAGTGCATTCCGATAAAGCGTTCCGGCCGCTCCGTCTCGGCCGCGAGCTGCGTAATGCTGATGCTGCTCGTGTTGGTCGCCAAAATGCCATCGTCCGCAACATGTGACTGCGCGGCTTTAAGAACCTCGGTTTTGATTTTCGGGTTCTCGGTGATCGCTTCGACGACGAGAGGGTTGAGGCCGATGTCCGACAGACTCAAGACCGGATGCACCCGCTCCAGAATCGCAACGGCATCCTCCCCAGCCATTCTCCCTTTCTCGACCGCGCGGTCGAGCAGTTTCTTGATCTGTCCCTTGGCCGACTCGAGCGCCGCGGGCACCGCGTCGTGCATGTACACGTCATACCCCGATTGGGCGAAAACCTGGGCGATCCCCCGCCCCATCGTCCCCGTGCCGATTACCGCAACTGTCTTGTCCATCGTTGTTGTATCCCTTGGAAATCATATTGCGTGGGCCATGCCCACCAAGAACATTCCCTCTATAACACCGTCACGTCTGCATTCACAGCTACCGCAACATCCCCTCCAGTTCGTTACGGAGCGTCACGAGTTTGTTGGCGACAACGTCCCATACAAGTTCCGGTTTGACGCTGTCGTATCCGTGGACCAGCGCGTGACGAAAACGAATGATACGCTCGTGCTCACTTATTTTTTCTGCCGTGTCTGGATCATGCGATGCAAGCTGCCTCAGCGCCTCACCGATGTTCTGGAGCTCGCGCTCGATGGCAGAACGAAACGTGCGATCCGTCTCGTAGTCCTGCATTGTCTTTCCCGCCGTTACCTCGAGCAGGAACCGGCATGCATCCAGCATGTCAACCAGATATTTTCTCGGGTTGTGTTTCATAGACGACCGACCGGCTTTCATTGACTCCCTGAATGAAATAGGGGTTCTTCAAGCACGTCGCGTCAACAAGGTCGACGCGACGCTCGAACAACGCCTCAAGCGACTCCAGTAAACCGAAATACGCCTCGTAGTACTCCCCTGGCGAGAGTGGGAAGTACTCCACCAGAAAATCCACATCACTGCGCTGCGAGTCAAATGTTCCGTCCGCCGCCGAGCCGAACACCTCCAGCCTCCGAACACGGTGCCGCCGACACAGCGTTTCAAGCGTCTCGCGTTGCTCGTCAATGGCGGCGATCATGTTATCATTCCCGTCACTGCGCTGGGACGCCCTAACCCGGGTCGGTCCTGCTTGGGCCTCATTGTCTGGCTCGCCCAACCTTCTGTCCTTCGCACGTCAGAACCTGCTCAAGACCGGTAGAGATGACCTCGTGCAAGAGGACAATTCTTCCGGCGATTCTGTCCCGGTCTTCTGGCTTGTGCCCTTCGCAGAGGCCGCGTAACCGCACCAATTCTGCTAGGCGTTTTACGTCTTCGGGCAAGAGCACCGGGTTATGCAGCAGTTCCTCGTGGCATTCGTAGCAGAAGGTCTCGGTGTCGTCTTCGAGCTTCCAAGGACATTCCGAGAATATAGCCTCTCGTTGGGATCCCGGCCGGTTCCTCGAGCGTCCGAAGAACCTCTCAGCGACACAATGATGTCTCGTCGCGTGCGAGCGCCCGGCCACGGTAGGCTCAGCGTAGGCCCCCTCGCGATGGACCTGACACCCGCAGATCGCGCACTTCTCAAGCATGATAGACTCGCGGCCGGGTGGCATGGCCAAGCGCAGCGCCGCCATGCTTCACCCCATCACCTGAAAGATTAATCGTGTAATCTCGTACCTTTTGCATGCCGGCGTCCGACTTCATCGGGCGTAGATGTAGGGTGGGCATCGCCCACCACCTTCTTTCCGAACGTAGTTGCGTTGGTGGGCATCGCCCACCAGCTTTCATTCGCCCGCCGTTTCCACCATATCCTCTACGACCGTCACGGGGTGACGGCCTTCGCAACGGCAATACCAGTCGTGCGCATAAACTCCATCGTGCACCCAGTCCATGAACGACGACTCTCGCCAGGCGTGGGGGCAGGTCGCAAGTTCGTGTTTCACGGGGTTATAGTGAATGTAATTGACGTGCCGCTCGAAGTCATCCTCATCCCGGATGGTGTGTTCCCAGAAACGTCGTTGCCACAACCCGCTTTCGCGGTGTTTGACCTGTGACGGCGATCGCTCGCCAACGTAGGGTGGGCACTGCCCACCAATTTCCAGGGGCGGCCGTTGCCCACCACATTCCTTTCGAACCGATTTTGTGAACAGCGCCTTCATCCTTCCAACCCGCGTAGAAAAGTCCGAATCATTGGGCGGAAGTTTCCAAATCACATGCATATGGTCGGGAAGTACAACGTAGGCGACCATTGTAAATGGTCGTTCTTCCTGCGTCTTTTGGATCGCCACGTACAGCGTCACGACGTTGGAAACCTCGGCGAAGAGCGGCCTGCGCATGTGCGTCACGATCGTAACGAAAAAGGTCCCGCCGGGTACAAACGCGCGACGGTATTCGGGCATCGTTGATCCCCTAGGTTGGTGGGCGGTGCCCACCCTACCGATCCGTCAGGCCTCGGGCGATCACCAGCCGGTGAATCTCGCTGGTGCCCTCGTAGAGTTCGGTGATTTTCGCATCGCGCAGCAGCCGCTCGACCGGGTAGTCGTTGCAATATCCGTATCCGCCGAAGACCTGGACGGCGTGGTTCGCCGCCTTAGAGGCCAGCTCACTGGCAAAGAGCTTCGCCATCGCCGCAGCCTGCGCGTAATCCTTCCCGGCATCCTTCTGCCAGGCCGCACGATAGAGCAGCGCTCGCGCCGCCTCGACTCCGACGGCCATGTCCGCCAGCTTGCTCTGGATCGCCTGAAACTTGCCGATTGGCCTGCCGAACTGTACCCGCGTTTTGGCATACTCGGTGGCTTCGTACAGACATGCCTCGGCAATCCCCAGAGCCTGAGCCGCAATCCCGATCCGTCCGCCGTCGAGGGTCACCAGCGCGACACGGAGCCCGCGCCCGCGCTCGCCCAGAAGCGCGTCTTCCGGCAGGACGCAATTCTCGAATATAAACTCGGCGGTCGACGAGCACCGGATGCCCAGCTTCTTTTCCAGCTTTCCAACTTCAACGCCCGGAAGAGACGTATCCACGATGAATGCGCTCAGCCGCCGCTTCCGCTCTTCGGGGTCGCTCACGGCGATCAGCACCATCACACCAGCCTGTTTGCCGTTGGTGACGAAGTTCTTCGTGCCGTTAACGTGCCACCCGTCGTCCTTCAGCTCGGCGCGGCACGTGGCCGCTCCGGCGTCACTCCCGCTGCCCGGCTCGGTCAGCGACAGACACCCGATCAACTCGCCGGAGGCCATGCCCGGCAGGTACTTCTCTTTTTGTTCCGCAGTTCCGAACGTCATAATCGGATCGACGCACAGTGACGAATGTGCGCTGAGTAGAACGCCCGTCCCCGCACATGCCTTGGAGATTTCCTCGACGACGATGGAAGACTCGATTGTTCCCAACCCGGCACCGCCGTACTGTTCGGGAATGGAAATGCCGAACAGTCCCAGTTCCCTGAGCTGTGAAAGCAGCGAGTCGGGCATCTCGGCCGTTTCGTCGCGCTCAGCCGCCTCCTTTGCAACCTCTTTGAGGGCGAAGTCGCTGATCGACTGCTGCAACATGCGTTGATCTTCGTTGAACTCAAAGTCCATAAGAGGCGTCCTTATTGTTCAAGCAGGTGGCGGGCAATGATGATCCGTTGAATCTGGCTCGATCCTTCACCGATCTCGCAGAGCTTCGCGTCGCGCATGTACCGCTCCACGGGTACCTCCTTGGTGTATCCCATGCCGCCGAAAATCTGGATGGCGTCCAGGCCGGCCCGTGTCGCCGTTTCACTCGCAAACAGCTTCGCCATCGCTGCCTCTATGTTGCACGGCTTGCGCGCGTCGGAGAGGGCCCCGGCCTTGTGCGTCAGCAACCGCGCGGCGTCGATCTCCATCGCCCTGTCCGCAAGCATGAACTGGATCGACTGGAACTCGAAGATCGGCTTGCCGAACGCCGTCCGCTCCTTCGCATAGGCCAGCGCTTCCTCCAACGCCCCACGCGCCAGACCGACGGCCATGGCGGCGATTGTGATCCGCCCGCGTTCGAGGACCTTCATCGCATCGACAAAGCCGCCGTTCAGCTTACCGCAAAGGTTCTCCTTGGGAACGCGGCAGTTGTCGAACGTCAATCCGGTCGTGTCCGATCCGCGCATGCCCATCTTGTCCTCTTTGGGGCCGATCTCGAACCCGGGCGTGCCCCGCTCGACAATAAAGGCACTGATCCCTTTGGGCCCGCCCTCCGGCGTCGTCTTTGCCATGACGATGTAGACTCCGGCGTAGTGGCCGTTCGTGATCCATTGTTTCGCGCCGTTGAGCACCCAACTATCGCCGTCCAACTCGGCGGTGGTGGTCATGGCCGCCACATCGCTGCCGCAGCCCGGCTCCGAAAGCGCCCAGGCACCCAGATACTCACCCGATGCCAAGGGGGGGAAATATTTCTTTCTTTGCTCCTCGTTCGCCGCGATCAGCAGGTGGGCGCAGCACAGTGCCCCGTGGGCGTCGAGCAGCAGCGCGGTCGCCCCGCAATGCCGCGCGATCTCCTCCATGATAACCGCGGCCGCCAGGTCCCCCAGGCCCGATCCGCCATATTCGGTCGGTATGAAGATGCCCAGGAAGCCGACCTCGGCGAGTTTCGCCACAAGCTCCCGTGGAATATCCGCCTCGCGATCCCATTGCCTGGCATGTGGGGCGATGTTGTCCGCGGCGAAGCGTCTCGCCACATCCTGAAGAGCTACGAGGTCTTCGGAGAGTTCAAAATCCATCAGCTAGCCATCCTGAAAGCGCAAACCGCGCCGCCTCAATAGGTTACGCGCGGCGCGTGGTATCCACCCTGCATGGTACTGCAACGAGCAGCCGTGGTCACGTCGGATACTGTAAGATGCTGACAATTCGCGTGCCACCATTGAACCTGCGAGCGAATCCCCAGCCAGGCGAAGGCTGTCGGTATTGCCCGCAATCCGGGGGCACCGTCCGTCACAACCTGGCCAACTCGCGCGCGATGACAATGCGCTGAATCTCAGTTGTCCCCTCGTAGATTGTTGTGACCCGGGCGTCGCGATAGAGTTGCTCGACACGGCACTCGCGCACATACCCAGCTCCCCCGTGGACTTGCACGGCGCGATACGCGATGCGGTTGGCCGCCTCCGACGCATAGGCTTTCGCCATCGAGCTGGCCAAGCGGTCCGTATCGCCGGCTTCGACCTTGCGTGCAGCCCTCCAGACCAGGGCCTTGGCCGCCTCGAGCTCGACGGCGCTGTCGGCGATCATGTTTGCAACGGCCTGAAACGAACCGATCGGTCGGCCGAACTGCTCCCGCTGGCGCGCATAATCTACCATTTCGGTCAGACAGGCTTCCGAGATGCCCGTAGCCTGAGCGCCGATTCCGACCCGTCCGTGGTTCAGAGTGGACAAAAACACCTCCAAGCCCTTGCCGTGTTCACCAATCAGGTGATCGTCAGGCACGAACGTGTCGGTGTAGTTGATCACGGCCGTCTCGCTGCCGCGAATGCCCATCTTCCCGTGAATCTCGGTTCGCTCTATCCCCGACTGGTTTCCGTCCACGAGCAGGGCGCAAAGACTCTCACCATCCGGCACCCCCTGAAGCCGAACCAGGGTCAGCAGCCACCTCGCGGTGAGCCCGTTCGTTGCCCACATCTTCTCCCCGTTGACATGATAGCCACCGTCGACCTTCTCGGCGGTTGCCTTGACGCCGGCCGCGTCGCTGCCCGCGCCGGCCTCGGAAAGCACAAAGGCCGCGAAGCTATCCGCGCTGCCCCAGGTCGAAAGCAATTCCCTCCGCAACGGATCGGGCATGTACTTGTTCAGAATCGTGCCCACCATGCTGTGCACCGCGATCGTCACAGCCGTCGACGGTGAGTGTGCGGAGATAGTATGGATGATCGAGGCATAGGTCGAATAGGGGCAGCCGACCCCGCCCAGCTCTTCGGGAACGAGCATGTTAAGCAACCCCATCTCTCCGAGCGTGGGCAGAACCTCCGTCACCGCAGATTCATCCTCATCCCACTTTCGATCCAGCGGAAGCAGTTCACCGCAGGCGAAATCGCGCGCCGCCTCGATGAGCGTGATTTGATCCTCGTCTAGCTTTACGTGAGCGGGGGCGAGTAACATATAAAACTTGACTCCTCACAAACGCGTCCAAAACACGTTGGACCACCCCGCTATGCCTGTAGGGCAGCCCACCGCAGAAGAAACCGGTCTCTTATACGGTCACGAGTATAATACTCACCACGATATACCGTCAAACCGGCCGAGCATCCGGCGATTGGGTGGTCCTGTGCCGCCCCATCCGCCCCGATCGCGCTCGGGTTTGGGTTCGCGGACGTGCAATGCCAGCGCCCACTTCGTCGTCGTTGTGTGAATACGGTGGATTCGTGAAAGAGAAGGTGACGAAAAGGAAAGTGACCGAAGTGCCCGCCCTCTGGCACTTCGGTCACGACGTAGTAAGCACCCCTGCCTGCAAGACCGGTGTCCTTATCCCCCAACCGGTCTTGACAGGCCCCCCCGTTTGCACGGTTCCCTAAGGCCCAAGCCGCTTCCCTGCTAGACTCTTCCGGTGTTCGGCCGCCGCTGACGTAGAACCGGGTCAGCCTCGTCGGCTTTACAGGGTTCGTTACGACGACCACCAAGGACATTTTAGCAAGGGGTGTGCCAAACCAGACTCGCCTCCTCGGGAATCACCGAATTGCGGTTTTCGGGCCTCCAAACCACGATTGGCGGGCAAGGCATCTCGTCGCTCCACCAAAAAAGTGGGCAGAGGTTCCCCACTTTCCTCACCCAAAGTGGGCAATGAATTGGTTCATCCTGAATCTAAGACTCTATCTAAGATGGTCTAAGGAGGACGAACACTTCGCGGTTGCCGGCGTGACCGAGGATCGGGCTGGGGAAGGTGTCGCACACCGTCCAGCCAATGACGGCGACTTCTTTCACGACGGCGTTCACTACTTCATCAACGGCTGTCTCTGGTAGGACGCCGTTGATCAACCGATCGAACGGCACTTCGTAATGCGGCTTGATTAAGCTAACAACATGACCATCCGGACGCGTACGAGCCGCGGGCTTTAGCCCGCGCGCCGGTGTGGCACCCGTTTGCGACGCCGGTGTGGCACCGGTTTGCAACCGGTGGTGCGTTAACCCGGCCACGTTCGGCAGAATCTTGGCCTGGGGCGTCCAGCCAACGTCGATTGTGACCAGATCAACCGGCTCTGGCAACGAGACGTGCATTGCGTTGGTGCGCTCGAAAACCACCACGCGCGGATCGCGCCGCAGCTTCCACGCAAGCGTGCCGTAACACGTATCAACCGCATAGACGCGGCTCGCGCCACGGCGCAGCAGACAATCGACGAATCCGCCTATATGGCTGCCGAGGTCGCCACAGATGCATCCGGCTACATCGAGTCTGAAGTGATCCAGGGCCGCCGCCAGCTTGCCACCACCACGGGAGACATACGCGTCGGATGAGGGATGGGTCATCAGGAATAGCGAATGGCGAATGGCGAATAGCGAACGGTTGGTGCTTAATTCGCTATTCTTGATTCGCTATTCCCAGCCGCTGCTTCAAGGGCGATGTTCAATCGACGCGCCAGACGCGACTTGCGCCGCGCGACGGTGTTTTGATGCAGTGTTCCCTTGACGGCTACCTGATCGAGTTTTGTCTGCACGCGTGCGAACGTCTCCTGCGCCGATTGCAAATCGCCCCTGTGGAGCGCGTCGAGGAATTTGCGCGTTTCCGTCTTGACCAGCGACTTACGGGCACGATTTCGCTCCCGGTCTCGAAGGTTTTGCTTGATGCGTTTCTTGGCCGAAGTTGAGTTCGCC
Source organism: Phycisphaerae bacterium (assembly GCA_049644045.1). Taxonomy (GTDB): domain Bacteria; phylum Planctomycetota; class Phycisphaerae; order UBA1845; family UBA1845. The sequence goes on along the minus strand of JBARRC010000314.1, from coordinate 13,228 downwards.
ACTGTTGATTCTCCGTCAGTCTCCTCTACCCCTTGGCCGGAAGGGTCAAATTACCCTTCGGCCGACAAACTCTCAAGTCTATCACGGACGTCGGCATAGTTGTAGTCGAATTGGAGGATCTTTCCGTAGGTCTTTGCAGCCTCCCCGGACTTGCCGGAGGCCTCCTGCCCGCGCCCCAGCCAGTACAGCATGATCTTGGCAATGTCATCATCCTCGAATTCATGCTCGTCGATGGCCTGCTGAAGGGCCGCGATTGCCTGGGCGTGGTAGCCCTTGTGAAAGAAACAGCGGCCCAGGTACATCCCACAAGCGGCACGGTTCTTGGGGTCGGCTCTGGCTGCCTGAAACAGCGGAATGGCCTCGTCGAACCGGCCCGCCTGGAAATTGCGGACGCCATATTCGAACCGGACCCGGTTGTCCGTGGGGTATCGCTCGAGGCGTTCCTTGAACACACCCAGCTCGAAACGAAGTCGCTTGATGCGGTGGTCCTTACGCGTCGCCTGATCGCCGCGCTTGGCCAGGTCTCGGTCCTTACGCCCGAGTTGCTTCATGTGAATGTCGTCCGCCAGGTGCTTCCAGCGGTAGGTTCCGGATCGTTTGAATTCGTTGACGAGTATCCCGATCGCACGGGTCTCCTCGTCGTCCCGCTCCCGTCGGCGCAAGAGATCCACGAAATTCTTCAGCATCTCGGCGCTGTCCGGGTTCCGCTTGAATTCCGCTTCGGCCTTGGCGATCAACTCATCCACCCGCTCATCACTTTGGATAGAGCGTTGCTGATCGTGAAGGTCGACCTGCTCCTCGGTGTCGCGGATGCTCTCACGGTAGGACTCACTTTTCTCGTACTTACCCTTTAGAATCGTCAGCTTGGTGGAGAGATTCTTGAGGGCGTATTCGATCTTGTCATCCCTGGGGATCCTCCGCCGCCACGTGTTCATCGCGTCGACCCCCATCTCGAAAGCGCTGACCGCGAAGGGCGCTTCGTCGCGTTCGGCGGCCCGGTCGCCCAGCTCCTCGATCAATCGAGCAAGCGTTTGAAACTGCTTGGCGTTCGCCTTTGGCGCCGAGTCCAATGCTCGGAGAAGCACTCCGGCGGCCCACTTGCCAGCATCCTCGGCCCGCAACCGGCTGGCGTTTCTGGTCACGCCCTCGATGTAACCAATGTTGTCGGGGTCATGCCCGAACATCCATAGGGCATTGAGGAATGCCCGCTTGGGGTTCCTGTCGTTCATGGACCGCTTCATGGTGTCCTTAAGGCCGGGCTTTTTGCCGCCGGTCTGCCGCCGGGCTACCCCACACCCGTGAAGCGGTTTGCAGGCCTCCTCAACGGCGTCTGGCCAGTACTCCAAGCCGTTGACATAATACTCGATGGCGTAGTCGAACTGCCGCTTATCCCCAAGTTCCCGTGCGCGCTGGAACCACTTTGTAGCCCTGGCCTTGTCTTCCGAACTGATCGCCAGGCGGGCGTTCGGATCGGTCGTTTCGGCTGAATCGCCGTTCTTTTTGTTCGCCATCGACTCTAGCAGACTTCCACGATGAAGATGGGCGCCGGACACCGCCGTGCAATCGGCGTTCGTGGCGGCGCCGAGAGGCGAAGTAAGAACCCGATAATCGGTTCCGGCCGGCCCAACCGGTCCGCCGAACCCTAACCTAAGCCGTCAGAACCCTTTACAATCGACACACGTATCATACTATCAGTGGCATGAGGGGTGTCAAGCTGGTACCGTGATCGGTAGAGACTGATCGTGTCGACGACGCTGAAGCAACTCAATTTGGACAAGCTGCGGATCGTTCCTTATCCAGACCCCGTCTTGAAGAAGACTTGCGCGCCGGTGGGAGAATTCGGCCCCGACCTCAAGGCGCTGGCAGAACGGATGCTGGAGTTGATGCACGAAGGCAAAGGCGTGGGACTCGCCGCCCCACAGGTGGGCGTCCTAATTCGGCTCTTTGTGTGCAACGCGACCGGTGAGCCCGGTGACGACCTGATTTGCGTGAACCCGCGTCTTGTCGAACTTGACGGGGCGGAGGAGAAAGAGGAGGGGTGTCTATCAATCCCGGGCGTGACCGTCACGATGCGACGCGCGACGGATGCGGTCATGGAGGCCTGCGACACCGATGGGAACCCTTGCCGGAAAACCGGGAAGGATCTGGTGGCACGGATTTGGCAGCACGAGACCGATCACCTTGATGGCCGGCTCATCACTGATAACGTGTCGATGACGGACGAAATCGCGAATCGTCGCGCGCTCAAGCAGCTCGAGGCGGATTACGCCGCCTCCCGCCAACGCGGCAAGAAAACCCGATGCGCATCGTCTTCCTAGCTTCCGGTGCCTTCGCCCTCCCAACACTGCGGTGGCTGTCCCAGTCTCAGCATGATGTCGCCCTTGTCGTAACGCAGCCGGCGCGCCCTAGCGGGCGGGGACGCCGGACTACCCCCACACCGGTGCGCACCCTGTCCGATGAATCGGGGATGGAGACGCTGGAGGTGGAGGATGTTAACGCCGCCGAAGTGATAGCCAGGATCCAATCAACCGACGCCCGGCTCGGTGTGGTGATCGCGTTTGGTCAGAAGCTCGGGCCGGAGCTGCTCGGTGCCATACCCGGCGGATGCATCAACCTTCACGCATCACTGCTGCCGAAATACCGTGGGGCTGCGCCGATCAACTGGGCGATTGTACGAGGCGAGGAGCGAACGGGCTGCACGGTCTTCCGTGTCGTGGAGCGGATGGACGCCGGTCCGATCCTTGCCACACGATGGACGGCCATCGAACCGGAAGAGAACGCCGACGAATTGCACGATCGCCTGGCCGGTATCGGTGTGGACGCCGTCGACGCCGCCCTTGAAATGTACGAGGGCGGCGCGCTGCCCGAGGGGACGCCTCAAGACGAGAACGAGGCCACCCGCGCGCCTAAGCTCAAGAAGCCGGACGGCTTCATCCGGTTTGATGCCCCCGCCGTTGGCGTCGCCCACCACATCCGTGGGATGACCCCCTGGCCGGGCGCAACGGCCCGGTTCCAGGCCGCGGACGGGCGATGGGAGAAGGTGACCATCACGCGGGCGCGCCGTGCCGATGATACCTCCACACCAACGATCCCGCCGGGTACGATTGACCGGCGCCGCTACGTCGCCGCCCGGGATGGGTTTGTCGAGATTGTCGAGATACAACCCTCGTCCGGGCGGAATATGACGTGGGCGGACTACGTCAACGGCCGGCACGTGGTTGAAGGTGACGCATTTGTGACACCTTGACGAACCTCCCCCTCGTAGTCAGAGATCCGGACGGTCCGGTCGAGGTATTGGACGTCACATACGCGGGTGCCGGTCTGGACCACCCGGCATCGTTTCCACAGTCTTATAACCCGCCGGCTATCTTTCAGTTGTATTGTATACTTCGAATGTGTCACACCATGGACGAGCCCAGAGAGAGACGGAGGCATGAGCGCCGTTGACACCGCCCGACCCAAGCGGCTTACGCCGGCATTTGCCCGGAAGCTGCGGCGGACCACGCTCCTTCTTGTCGTGTGTGCGGTGGTCGCGTTCGGCATCACGACCGAGCGGCTTCTGCGCTCGCACAACCGTCGTTTCTTGGCGGAGCAGGCGCAGCTTTGTGCCGCTGCGCTCATACCGGGGCCAAACGGTGATCTCTCGGAGTCGGTCGAGCGTGTGCGAAGCCGCTATGATCGGCTGATCGCTGTGGCGACGCTTGATGCCTTCGACAACCTGTACATGGTCTATCCCGAACGCCCCGCGCACCGCCGGGCGGTTCTAAGTGTGCTTGCTGACGGCACAGATCCGGTAGCTATGACCTCACCGGATGACGGTGAGTCGCTGACCATCTCCGGTGTTGTCGTGCCACTCAATGGCAGTCCTTCCCCAACAGCCCGGAAGGTAGTGATTCTTCTCCGGAGCGATTCATACGGAGCCGACTGGGTGGGGGCGACCACAATGTTCGCCCTCCTGGTTGGCGTGGTGGGCATTTTGGGTGCCGAGTCGGTGAGGCGTTGGTTCGATCGCCGGATCGCGCGCCCCCTGCGCAACATGGCGACCGTGGTCACGTCGCCATTCGACGGGATGGAACACGTGCCGACGCTCGAGCCGGGAGGATGGCGCGAGACGGCGGAGATCGCAAGGCGGTTCCACGAGCTTTTTCGAAACATGGCGGAAACCGGTGCTCGCGCCCGGCGTATGGAGCGGCAGGCCGAACGCCGGCTCCGCAAGCGTCAACTCGGCTTTGATCGGCAGCTTCGGCGCGCCAAGGACCGCGCCACCCTTGACCCACTCACCAGGCTGCGCAACCGCCGCTTTTTCGAGGAGGAGCTTGGACCGCTTTTTGAACGCTGCCAGGCCAAGGACGGGGAACTTGCAGCCGTAATGTTCGACCTTGATAACTTCAAGCACTACAACGATACGCATGGTCACCAGGTCGGCGACACGTTGCTTCGATTTGTCGGGGCGCTGCTGCGCGGAGCGATTCGCCCGACGGACCACGCGATCCGGTACGGCGGTGATGAGTTCCTGCTTCTGATGCCCGATGCAAATGCGAAGCAGGCCGCGGCGATCGCCGAACGCCTGGTGAAGCTCTTCGGACAGTATGCCACACGTCTGGGCCGAGACCATCACCTCTCGATCAGCGCGGGCGTTGCGACTCTCAAGGCCGACGTGCCGGAAAACGGGCAGGACCTGGTCGCAAAGGCCGACGCTGCCCTGTACACCGCCAAACGAAGGGGCAAGAACACCGTCGCCGGTCCCTGTACAGCGTGAGAGTTGAACACGTTGCGATCGCCCACTACGATGCCAAGCTCGTCGCCTGACGACTCGCCCGCCAATCGTGTCGTCGCGTCGTTGCGCGGGCTTTCGGAGGTGCCGCGTCAAGCTTGTGGGAGGTAGTCCTTTGGTCGATCGGCCGACGCGTACCCCACTGTCCATCACGACGTTTTTCCCCTGCTACAACGAGGAGGCTAACGTAGAAAGGACGACGCTGGCTGCGCTGCGCACGCTGCGGCGGATCAGCAATGACTTTGAGGTGATCATTGTCGACGACGGCAGCGCGGATCGCACCGGCGAGATCGCCGATCGTCTTGCGGCCGAGCATGCGGAAGTCCGCGCCGTCCACAACCACCCGAACCTTGGCTATGGCGGGGCCTTGCAGCGGGGTTTTCGCGAAGCGACGAAATCATGGGTGTTCTATACGGACGGCGATGGGCAATTCGACTTCGAGGAGATCGACAGACTGCTCCCGCTACTCGGTCAATACGACATCGTCAGCGCCTACCGCCTCGACCGGAAGGACCCTTTCATCCGCAAGGTGAACGCCTTCTGCTGGACCACGCTGGTGAACGTCGTTTTCTGGTTGTGGCTGCGGGACATCGACTGCGCGTTCAAGATTTTCCCGCGCAAGCTCTTCGATGAAATGGAGATGAAGTCGCGCGGCGCCTTGATTGACGCGGAGATCCTCGCCCGTGCGAAGCGGCTCGGTTATGGCATCGGCCAGACCGGCGTCCACCACTACCCGCGAACGGCGGGCGAGCAGAGCGGTGCCAATCTTCGGGTCATCCTTCGCGCGTTTAAGGAGCTGTTTCTTCTCCGCAAGGACATTAAAGGGTGTCGTACGGCTGGAATCGCCCGAAAAGGGGAATGGCTGTCACGGCGACGGCGCCGTCGCGGATGACGCTGTAGTCGCTCGGGCCGGTGACCTCGCGAAGCCAGTAGGAGGCTCCGTAGGCGAACTCCATGATGCGGCCGTTGTCGCGTTCCGCACGATCGAACGCCATCGGCATGGGGTGAGCCGCCAGCGGTACGCGATGAACGTGATTCCGCGCGTCAGGGGGAATGGGTGCCGGAAGATTGACACTGAAGAAGCCCGGTCCCGGCAGCGATTCATTGATGAGTTCCTGAAGCAGGATGGCCGTGATGTTGCTCGCGGCCGGCCAATCCGTGTCGACCTCGGTCCGGATGGCTTGCGAGACCGCGATCGCGCGGATGCCCAGGATAGCGGCCTCGCGCGCCCCGGCGATCGTGCCCGAGTAGTAAGTGTCCACACCGGCATTGGCTCCACGGTTGATCCCGGAAACGACCAGATCAATCGGCTTCTCGATCAACGCCGCTGTGGCGAGTCGGACGCAGTCGGCCGGTGACCCGTCAACAACATAGACCGTCCCAAGTCTATCGTGCCTGATGCGTTCAACGGTTATCGGGCTGCGGAGGCTGATGGTGTGGCTGCAGGCTGACCGCTCTGTCTTGGGGGCAACGACGTGGACCCTTCCCAGACCGCTCAGGGCGTCAAAGGCTGCCTGTAGCCCGGGGGCGTCGTAGCCGTCGTCGTTCGTCAATACGATATTCATGTTCGCCATTACATGCCCGATATCCAGATTAGCTCGACATCGACAAAAGATGCTTCGGTTAATTTGCCGACGACGCTCACGAAATCGTACGCTGTACAGTAGATACCCCAAACTGCCCAGCCTGCACAAGTGCTTACGGGCAGGCCGATTGGGGGAGTCGCGGGTCCAGACCTGCGATCCCCGTGTGCTTGAGCGCTCCTAAGCTAAGGACACGCCGCTCGCACGACGCCTGCCGGAGGACGCCGGGCAAGAGGTGGACGCTACACAGCGGACTGCGGACGCGAGTGATCTCGTGTCCGGATGACAAAACGTACCGGTCGCACCGCCGGAGTCAGGCGACAGGTACCACGCCAGGTTTGGGGGTGAAGCAGATATGAGTGAGCGCACGCCTTTAATGCACGTATCTACGCTGGAATTACCCAGCACCGCCCCACAGGTTCGGGTGACAGCCGGCCTGGGGTCAGCGGCACAAAAAACCTGGAATCTTAAGCGGCCTGTTACGCTGGTCGGTTCACGCCGCCCGGCACACATAGTCCTCCACGATCGCGACATCAGCGACGCGCACTGTGTCATTGTCAACACGGGCGCGGAAGTCTTGCTGAAGGATCTTCACACCAGCGCCGGCACCCTCTGCAATAACACCCCGGTCGATTTGACGCTTCTCAAGGACGGTGACGTTATAGGAGTCGGCACTAACAGAATACAGGTCGCGATCCACGTACCGGAGAATGCCTGCAACGACTCGGCTTGCGGCGTCGAATTTGCCGACCCCACCAAGTTTCCAACGCCTGTAAGCATTGGATTGGTCCACACCGACCAGCAGTGGAAGGTGGCGGAGGCAGTAGCCCTTATCGGCCGACATGACACCGCCGCGATTCTGCTCGATCACGAGGAGGTGTCCAGACGGCACGCCCTCATCTTCCGGTTTAGAACCGGACCGGCCATCTTCGACCTCGGCGGTCGCGGAGGGATCTGGGTCAACGGCCAGCAAAGTCCACTCGCCGCGTTATGCGAAGGAGACCGCATTACCGTGGGGCCGTTCGGACTACGGGTTGGTTTAGTCGTAGGGACGACGACCGAGAACGGGATTGTGTCCCCAGGGACGACGTGCGATTCAACCGCCACACCGAACGAGAAGCCGGGCCAAAACGCTGCATTGCCGCCACCGCCACCGCGCCCCACAACCGTCCTCCACTTGGAAAGTGATCCGGCGACTGGCGTTACGGCGGTCGAGTCGGAACTCGACGCCTTACAGCAGAAAATTGCCGGTTCGTGGGATCGCCTCAATGCCTGGCAATCACAACTTCTCACCGACGCGGGGGCGCTGAACAAACAGGAAAGCAGTTTGGCGACCCGGGAAGCTGAGGTCGATGCCAGGGATGCCGCGCTCCGCGGCCAACTGTATGACGTGACACGCTATCACGAGGAGCTCACCCAACGCGAGCGCGAGCTTGAGGTCGGGGTTGCACGACTTCAGGCGGAAAGAGACAAGCTTGAGGCGGATCGGGAGGCCTGCACAAAGCGGGAGGCGGATACCGCCCGGCGATTAGAAGAGCTACCGCGCCGCGAGCATGTTTTAGCGCAGCGGTGGGGCCGCCTGCTTGCGGCGACCTGTCCTCACTGCGGCAAGCCGATCGGGACCGGTGAGGGTGGCGCGAAAAACCCCGGCTCCTGACCGTGCTCCTAACACGCCAACGCCCCGGATCGGCAACCATGACCGACCACGTGCCCATCAGCGCAGCATAAGCCCGGTGATCTTGGCCTCGAAGATAAGCCTCCCGTCGATGACGCCTTGGGTGTTGGAAATGATACGTCGGGGGCGAAGATCGCTTCCAACGCAGAGGATATACAGACGAGCGGGCGGCACGACGGTCTCACGAAACTTGCAGTTTTCGACTCCGCCGAAGCCGATGAACCCGCCGTGACCCACCAATACCTTCGCCACCACTGCCGAGGCTTGCGCGGCCATTTCGAGCATCAGCACGCCCGGGAGCAACGGTCGATCAGGGATGTGTCCTCGAACCCACCATCCGTCGACGCGGATGTCCGCGTACGCCACGATCCGGTTCGCGTCGCGGTCCAGCATGCAGACACCGTCGAGCAGCATGAACTCGAAGCGATGAGGTAACTGCTTGTAGATTTCCTCCCGGGTCAAGAAGACCTCATCAAGATCAACGTGATCGAGGTCAATCAGCAACGGCGGCGGCATACAGAATCAGCTCCAAGCGAGGCCTCGCCAGCACATGGCTCATCGCGCCGGGTGCCATGGGCAAACTTGTTTGCCCGTGCTCATTCGATTGCCGACACGGGCAAGCTATCGCTTGCCCATGCCACCCATCGTTACATGTGTAACGGTGCACTAGGCCGTCGATTGAGACCTGACCTCGAGGATCTTCTTCCGAACCGTCTGAGCGGCCTCCTTAATCTCTTGCATGCTCTTGCGAACACGCGTCCCCGCGGCTTTATTGCCACCAGAGGCCTTCGAAATGTCATCCGCCGCCGCCTCGACCAACTCTCTCAACCGTTCATATTCCAGCATGTCAGGGGCTCTCTCTACCTTGCCAATCTTCAAGGGCGAGTCACGTGAAGACACCGTCGAGGCAAAGTCTATCACCGCCACAACGGCCCCGCAAAGTACATTATTCGGCAAGACCAGCCCTTTCGGGCCAAAAAACGCAGTTTTATTGACCGGGAATACGGTGAGGCCCCTCCGATCCACGGAATCACCCAACGCAGGCAAAAGTTCTGGAATACGTCATAATCTCTTTCTTCAAAATAAGTTACGTAGCTTTATCGCGATTGCCGTTCAGTATTGGCTGTCCTGAGTACCAGTACAGACAACGGCGCCATAAGCCATGTGGTAGTGCTGAAACCCACACGCGGACGACGCGTCTGAAACCCGGTCCCACGCGAGCGAACGAGAGCTACTTTGATGCAGCGGTTGCGACAAGCCTACCGATATCTCCACGAAGAATGTCCTGCGAGTCCCGCATGGAGGCGGCGGCTGAGTGACATTCGCATGGAAACGCGGTGGCATGATGGCACGGATTTCGTTGCGGCATGGATGCCTGTTTCTCGTCGTTGAGGCATGTCTTGCAGGCGTCGCGGGTGGCGAGGGGCCCGTCGTCCCGGTTCGGTCAAGCGTCGTGGACATCGAATACGTCGTAAACGAGGACGCGTTGCCTCTGGATTCCGTCCAATTGTGGTATACGTTGGATCATGGCGCAACGTGGCAGGAGTACGGGCTCGACGAAGATCGCCAATCCCCGATTACGTTCCACGCGCCGCGGGAAGGACTCTACGGATTCTTTCTGGTTGCCAGTAACGCCACCGGGCCATCGAGCGTGACTCCGACCGGAGCAACCCAGCCTCACCAATGGGCCTTTGTCGATAACACGCCTCCCATCGTGCAACTGCACCCGCTCCGACAAACGATCATGCTTGGACAACGGGTGCTGCAAATCCGGTGGACCGCGATCGACGCGCATTTCGGTCCCCGTCCCGTCGAAATCACATACCAACAACCTCCGGACGAAAGCTGGCACCCGGTCACGCTGGATTCGTTGGCCAACACTGGACAATATGACTGGCGCTTGCCGGAGGATCTACACGGGCCGATCACACTTAGACTGGCTGTCTCCGATCGGGGCGGTCATCGAGTAATCAGCGACCGCCAGGTGTTCGAAATTGCGAGGGCGTCGTTGAATGATTCGCCGACAGCCATGTCGGCAACTACCCCTGTAACTGCCGGCAGCACCTCCGTCACCGCGCCGGCCCTTTCCGGGTCACCCCGGGCGAAGAAACGGGCCTCACGCCTCTTTGCGGAGGCTGTCGAGCATCGGAAACGGAGCGAATTCCGCGAGGGGATCGCACGATTGCGCGAGGCCGTCAGGCTGGATCCGGAGCGGGCGGAGGCGTTTGCCGAGATGGCGGACATGCTCTACCGTGTCGGAGATTGGGATCGGGCGTTAAACGCCTACGAGCTTGCGCTGCGGCAGCAACCGACGATGCGGGCCGCCCTGCGCGGGGCAGCGATAGTTTATCGGCAAAGGAACGATCATGCCATGGCGGCCCGGTACCTGCGAGCGATCCTGCGGTACAATCCCAACGACGCGGAGGTCTGGATGAACCTGGGGGATATCGCCGTTTTCCAAGGTGACGAAGTGTTGGCACGAGAATGTTACACCCGCGCGACCGAGATGGCGCCTGATGCCTCGCAAGTCGTCGAGAACGCCCGCAAGCGGCTCGCGCTGATGACGGAAGTGTCACGCACATATCGACATGACGACCGGTAAAGCCATGCACACCGCATCCGCAGATGTTCGTCCCGTTTATGCCGTCGTAGGTCATGACCGCTTGCTGCGCCAAGAGGCACTGGAGGGCATCCTGCGGGTCTTGTCGGATGAGATGGACACACTGGGCCCTACGCGGGTGGACGGCACCCAGGCGCAGCTTGCCGATGTGCTGGACGAGGTCAGGACCTCGTCGCTTTTGGGCGGCCGTCGCGTCATGATCGTGGACGACGCGGACGCGTTCATCACCGACAACCGCCAGGTACTGGAACGTTATTGTTCGACGCCGTCAGAAAGCGGATGCCTGATCCTTGCGTGCAACACGCTTGCCAGCAACACACGGCTTTGCAGGATCATCGGCGAACATGGAAAGGTGATCGCTTGCGAAACCCCCAAAGGACGTGCCGTCGTGGGATGGATCGCCAACCGGGCGCAGACGAAGTACGGTAAGCTGCTAGGTCGGGGCAGCGCCCAAAGGCTCTACGACCACCTCGGGAATGCGCTCGGGACCCTTGATGCGGAACTCGCCAAACTGTCCGCCTACGTCGGGCAGCGCGGTGAGATTACCCCCGCGGACATCGACGCCCTGACCGGTCATCGCCGTGAAGAGAAGGTGTTCGCCGTAACCGATGCGATGTCCGTGCAAGACACCGCCGCCGCCCTTCGTCATTGGGAGCAGGTGCTCGCGACGGATCGCGCCGCTCCCGGCCGGGCCATCGCCGGGCTGGCGTGGGGCGTTCGCCGTCTGCTTGAGGCCCGGCGGGATTGGGAAAGCGGTGCAAACCTGGGCGAGCTGGCTCGCCGCATGTACACCAACCCGAATGTGCTGAAGCGCCGCCTCGAGCGTGTCACCACAGAGCAGTTGGAAACGCAGCAACGTGATCTTTTAGCCGCGGACCTTGCCGTCAAGACCGGGGCTTCGACAGTCGACCTTGCCGTGGAAAAGTTCATCGTGAAATACAGCGCGGGCGCCCCCGCGACGCCCCAAGCCATCGCAGGAACCGTCCCATGATGAATAAGAGCCTATCCCAAAAACTCTGTGGGACCGGAAAATTCTGTGGGACCGGAAAACTCTGTGGGACCGGAAAACTCTGTGGAACCGGAAAATCCTGTGGGACCGGCTTTCCAGCCGGTCAGAGCATCGGCAAACCAGTTATTGGGATAGGCTCTAAGCGTATCGTTGCAGTCACGGCTGCAATCATGGGGGCCATGTGCGTTGTTGGATCGCTGCCCGGCTGTGTGTCGCTTAGCCGTAAACCCATCGATCCTCTGCTCGATCGACCGATGCGTTCCGGACGAACCGCGGCTATGGAGCCTACTAAGGACATGAAGCAGGCAACGCTTGCCGCCGTGGAGGAATTCCTCGAACGAACAAGGGAATATCAACTGTCGAATCCGGCGCCGTCTCCGACCTCGCAGATGCGTCTGACGGCCGCACCGAGTGTCCCCACCCACACCGACTTCCCAGAGAGCGCCATTCCACCGCTTCCGGGCAGCGATCGTGTGAAGTACGTTCGCGAAGAGGCTTTTGCAAATACGCAGGTGGTGCTTGACGATGCAGCGCCGCCCATGCCGGTCCTGGCGTTGCCGGTGCTTGAATTGGTGTCAATCCGCTCAGCTCCGCAGCCCGACCCGGCTGCCGCTAAGCCCGTCAAGATGAACACGACAAACGAACCGCTCGATATGAAAGCGGCTGAGCCGCCGATGCTCGTCGATCGGTTGATCTCCCACCTGAAGAAGCAAGCGGCCAAGGCCAATGACTTCGACAGCGAGTGGCAGTTGCGGCTCGCGCAGCTTGCGCTCCATCATGACGCCGAGGCCGCCGAGGTGGCGGCGCACTTACCGCAGGAAACGCGGGGCATGCTGGCGGCGCTGATCCGCGCGGCGCTGGCGATACGCGGCATCATGCGCGATCCGTTGCTCACCGGTGGGGAGGCGCTCAATCGGATCGACGAGCTTCGGCAAGTGATTGCGGATCGGGCCGACCCGGTGGTCACCGCGGTGGCATTGTGTCGGAAAGTTGTCACATTCGGCGTCTATGACGAGATGGCTGACGAAGACTTCCTGGCCGGGCGAAGCGTGCAGACCATCGTCTACTCCGAAATCCGCAATACCCAATCGGAGCGAACGGAAGACGGTCAGTATCGCACGCGGCTGGCGACGCGGCTTGAGGTGCTTACAGCCGACGGCCGGTCCGTCTGGCATCGCGAGGAGCCTGAAATCGTTGACCATTGCCGGGGACGCCGGACCGACTTTTTCATCGCCCAGCGGATCACGCTGCCACCGACGCTGCCCGCCGGCGATTATGTACTCAAGGTCCTGATCGAAGACGGCCTCTCCGGCAAGGCCAGCGAGGCAACCCATCCGCTTGTCATCCGGTCGGCGATCGCAATCGCGAAGCGTCGCTCGTAAAACGTGAAGCGTCAGAGGTAAACGAGATACGCTTCAGGAGTTTGGGTCTGTAACAGTTTAGGCGGACGTGTTTTGGCGTGTAGGCAGTCCCGGAGGCCTGTCTGCGTGCGTACACGCACAGGCAGGGACGGAAGAAAGTAGCCCAGGGCGTAAGCCCTGGGATGTGAGGGTGCCTGTGAACGGAA
>JBARRC010000313.1:0-13610 GCA_049644045.1 Phycisphaerae bacterium | reverse complement strand
GTGTTCCGCCGGATGCAACCTACATTCATCCGATTGATTGCATCAAGTTGTACGATTCCCCGATCCCCGGTCAGGGGCAGCCGGTGGCGGCGTTGGTGCAGGCCGACCACTCCACCTACCCCGGCTGTGGCGATCCGACGACCGGTGATTGCCTCGAACCAAACGGCACACCCTTCTGCAATGACGAACGGTGCTGCGAGATAGTTTGTGAGCGCGAACCGGACTGTTGCGAGGTGGCGTGGTATGAAGCGTGTGTGGAGCTGGCTGGGCATTATTGCGTCACGTCGCCGGAGGCCTGCTGCCTTGACGATGGCACTTGTGTCAATACCGATCCGCTCAAGTGTCGTATGGAAGGCGGCGTCCCGCAAGGCCCCGATACGAAGTGCACGCAGGAGGAAGCCTGTTGCTTGGATGATGACGGCTCCTGCAAGGAGCTTGATCCGTTGTGTTGTCGGGAGTTGGGCGGCAAACCGCAAGGAGTGGGGACGTCCTGCACCCGACCGGAAGCCTGCTGCCTGGACAACGGCACTTGTATGGATGTCGACCCGTTGTGCTGCGACGACCTCGGCGGCGAGCCACAAGGCCAAGGCACAAAGTGCACGGCCGAGGAAGCTTGCTGCACGCCGGACGCCACATGCGAAATGCTCGATCCGCTGTGCTGCCGGATGATCGGCGGCAAATCACAGGGCGAGGGCACGCGGTGCAGCCAGCAGCCGGTGGCCTGCTGCCTGGATGACGGCACCTGTATGATGATCGATCCGCTGTGCTGTGATGAGTTCGGCGGCGTCCCCATGGGGCCAAACTCAAGATGTACACGCGAGGAAGCCTGCTGCCTGCCTGACGGGCCCTGTGAGATGCTCGATCCGTTGTGCTGTCGCCACCTGGGAGGCAAGTCACAGGGACCGGAAACCGTCTGTACCGAAACGCAGGCCTGCTGCCTGCCCGACGGTACCTGCATAGATACCGACCCCTTGTGCTGCGACGATTTCGGCGGCAGGCTTATGGGCCCGAACACGCAATGCACCCAGGAGCAAGCCTGCTGCCTGCCTGACATGTCTTGCGAGATGCTGGACCCGCTGTGCTGCAAGGTGCTGCAAGGCAGATCGCAGGGCGATGGAACCGTCTGCACCGAGCGGGAGGGCTGCTGCCTGGACGACGGTACCTGTATAGATGTCGATCCGTTGTGTTGCGACGAGTTCCGCGGAACACCGCAAGGGCCGGGTACAGCCTGCGTCGACATGACCATCGCCTGCTGCTTGCGCGACGGGAGCTGTATGAATGTGGACCCGCTGTGCTGCGATGACATGGGCGGTGTGCCGTCTCCGATTGGCGAGCCGCACTGCATGGGTGATCTAAACGGCAACGGGATCGACGATGCGTGTGAGCTTCCGCAGGTGGAGCAGGCCTGCTGTCTTCCGGACGGCCAGTGCGACGTAATCCTGCCGGATGAGTGCCATGAGCGCGACGGCGTACCGCTGGGGCCGGGCATCGAATGCGAAGGCGATCTGAACCAAAACGGCATCGATGACGCCTGCGAACTCGAGGAGCCGTGCGAGGACTGCGGTCCCGGTCCGCACTGGGTGGATACTTGCGAAGGAGGCGGCGACAACATGCCCTCCAGCGCGCTGGTCGGGATCGACTTCGACGGCGACTGCGAGGCGGATACGACCTTCCGCCTCAACGGGCCGGTCCACATCTGGCGCTCCGGTCCGCAGGATGACTCGTCCAACTTCCCGGGGCTTCGGCCTGTGGACGGTCACCTCGATGTGCTCGATACCGCAATCGTCTCGATGAACCTGACCGGTGGTGGGATTGCCTTGGTCGCCGGTGCCGGGATGGGACAAGGTGGCGTCTTAAGGCCGACGCTGGGTGCCATCGCCGAGGATCCAGCCGACGACACGATGGCCGATAGCTTCTTCGAGGTCTTCTTCGAGGTGGACCTCGGTGGCGGGCAGTTCGCCTACAACCATGATCCTATGCTGGTGAGTTCCAGGATCGACTGCATCCCACCGGATACCACATACATCCATCCGTTTGTGTGCATCAAGCTGTTCGACTCTCCGATTCCGGGCGAGGGGGCGGTAGTGGCGCTGTTGGTGAGGGCCGACCACTCCACGTACCCCGGATGCGGAGACCCGGGGACGGGTGACTGCTTCGAGCCGCACAACACACCATTCTGCGAGGACCGTGAGTGCTGCGAAAAGGTGTGCGAACAACTGCCGCACTGCTGTGAGGCTGCGTGGGATGATGCCTGCGTGGAATTGGCCAAGGAAATCTGCCTGGAGCCGCCGGAGGCCTGCTGCCTGGCGGACGGTCAGTGCGCCTTGCTCGTACCCGATCAGTGCCGTGCACATGACGGCATACCGCTCGGGCCGGGCACGATGTGCGAGGGTGACCAAAACCAGAACGGTATCGACGACGCCTGCGAGACCGACGACCCGTGCGAGGACTGCGGGCCGGGCCCGCACTGGGTGGATCAGTGCGCCGGCGGCGGCGACAACATGACCTCAGGCGCGCTTGTCGGGATTGATTTCAGCGGAGACTGCGTGGCGGATACGACCGTGCGCCTCAACGGACCGGTCAACGTCTGGCGATCGGATCCGCTGGACGACTCGCTGCACTTCCCGGGTCTGCGGTGGCTTGACGGTCACCTGGACGTGCTCGACACCGAGATCGTCTCGATGAATCTGACGAACACGGCGGCTGGTATGGCCTTCACGGCCGGAGCGGGATTCGGCCAGGGCGGTGTCTTAAGGCCGTCACTGGGTGCGATCGCCGAGCAGCCTGGCAACCCGGCCTGGGCGGACAGCTTCTTCAACGTGTTCTTCGAGGTGGACCTCGGCGGCGGACAGTTTGCGTACAACCACGATCCGCTGCACGTGGCGTCCATGATCGACTGCATCCCGCCGGACGCGAGGTACATCCATCCGTTTGATTGCATCAAACTGTTCGATTCGCCGTTCATCGGTGAGGGTGAGGTGGTGGCGTACCTGACGAAAGCCGACCACTCTACCTACCCCGAATGCGGCGACCCGATAACGGGTGACTGCTTCGTGCCGAACGGAACACCCTTCTGCGACAACCGTGCGTGCTGCGAGATGGTGTGCGAATTCCTGCCGCACTGCTGCGATGTGGTGTGGGATGGGCCCTGTGCGGAGATGGCACGAGAGATGTGCGTGTGTCCAGAGGCCAAGATCGTCGCTGCGAGGCCGGACGACGGTACGCTCGACGCGCGCCAGCCGCACGAGCCTCATAGTCTGCTTCCACGACAGGGGATCGGCGCCCCGACCGGCCCGCAAGGCCTCATCGGTGAACCGATTACGATCGTGCTGGATCCGCCGTTGACTGGGCTTGAGCACTGCTTCCGACTGTGCGAGACGCAGGTGGATTGGCTGCTTGGACCCAACTGGATCACCAGCGTTACGGATATGGGCGGTGGCAGGTACGACATGTTCCTGCACCATGCGATCACCGCCGGGGCGGTGACGACGATCGAGTACATGGGCAGCGGCAGCTTCGTGGAATACACGGCGCATCCGGCCAACGCGAACGCGGACATCGTGTCGTCACCGGATGACATTCTGTCGTTGATCAATTGCTGCCTGAGAGGGACATGCATTCCGCCCTGGGGTCACTACAGTTGCGACGTTGACCACTCGCATAGGGCGGCGCCCGCTGACATCCTCCGGGTGATCGATCTGCTTAACGGCGCGGACACGTACAATCCGTGGCTCGGAACGCCGAGGCCTGTGAACAACATGATGTGTCCATAGCCAACAAGGTAGAACTCCGGATCGCGGCTGATCCAGGACATTGACAATACCCCCCACGCAGACGTAGCTATAAGAGTCTGCGTGGGGGGTGTTCAGAAAAAAGGTTTCAGGATGATTTTTTCTTCATTGCTTTTGCAGATCTAAGTGGCGCAGTTGTCCGCTCAGGCACCGCAACGCATCTTGTAATCTCGAAAAAAATCATCCTGACACCTTTTTTCACTCCGCATCCCCCTCGCCCGGCAAAGGCTGCGGGGACACCGTCAACTCACTGACCGTTTGCTCCTCCCAGGCCGCGCGGAGATCGTCGACCTTGTCAAGCTGACGATCGAGCTGGCGGGTGCGGGTGCTTACGAGCTCCTGATACTTTTTCATGGCTTCTTCGAGTTTCCTGCCCATCGCCTCCATTCCCTCAACGTACTTCCCCCACTGCTTCTTGAACTCAGCCAGCAGTTCGAGGATTTGCTTTGAGTTCTGTTCGAGACGGAAGTTGTCAACCAACCGGCGGATGATGGCGAGCACTGCGTACAGCGTCATCGGCGAGCACAGCACGACCTTGTTGCGCATTGCGTCGTCCAGCAGACTGCTGTCCTGCTCGAAAATGAAACCGTAGAGCTGCTCATTCGGGATGAACACGAGGACGTAGTCGACGGTTCCGGAAGCCGGGTCGATGTAATCACGAGTGGTGACCTCCTTGATGCGTGACCGCACGTCTTTGAGAAACCGGGTGGAGCTTTCGGCGCGGGCGGCTTCGTCCGGCGCGTCAAGCATCTTCAGGTAGTTGTCCAGCGGGAACTTCACGTCCATATGGACCCGACGATCATCGGGTAAGAGAAACGTAAAGTCGGGCCGGCTACCCCCCGTTATTTGCTGTTGTTTTAGGTAGTTAACGCCCTCGATGAAGCCGGCCAGGCGCAGTACATCCTCGGCCATGCGCTCGCCCCATTGCCCGCGGCGCTGCGGGCTGGCAAGCGCCTCGCGCAGTTGGGCGGTCGTTTCGTGCAGGCGATTGGTGGCCTGCGTCGTCTTCTCGATCTGGCTCTTGAGCGAACCGTGGGCCTCCGCCCGCTGCTTCTCGATCGTCTGAATCAGGTTGTTGAGTGTGTTGAACTTCGCAGCCATCTCCTCCAATCGAGCATCGATCAGTTTCTTCTTGGTCTCGAGGGTTTGTTCGCCCTCAGCAGTCTGCTTTTCAAGCCTGGTCTCGGCCAATTTGAGAAAGTCATCCGTGTTGCTCGACAGCGCCTCCCGTGACAGGGCACCAAATGCGGTTTTCACTTGGTCGATCAACGTGGAAAGCTCTTGGGCCTTTTCCTTTTGTGTTTCGTCAATCAGCCGCCGGGCGAACTCCGTTTCATGACGGCGTCGCAGTCCCACCACAATGAGCACGACCACCGCCCCGATCACAAGACCCACCAACGTGAAGATGATTTCGTTCAACATGCACCTACAGATGTTCGAGACCGTCAACCGGCAATCGGACGCCAGACCCGATCGATCCGCGCCTGTAGCGATGCATGGTATTGATCCGGCGGGAGCGTCGCAAACGCCCGCTCGACCTGACGGAAGACTCATGGGCACCACGGACGCAAGCCGCGGTTGTGCTCCCCGCGGTCGGCTCGTCACAACCGTCAAACTCAAGCCATTTTGCCTGACCGCTACGATGGAATCCCACTCGGCTTGCCGCAGGTGCCGCAGGCGTGTTGTATCGGACGCGCCAGCAACGAGCGGAAAATGGCACGCTGAATGGCGTAGAATCAACAAACAGACTTCGTATGTCCGGAGCGGAGGGAAGCCGTCGTGCAACGCGGATTCGCGGGCATTGTGCTGCTGATCGCATCAGTCATCCTTGGGGGGTGTTCTGTATCCGCGCGCTACGCCAGGCCGTCGCACGTTGCAGAGAAAAACATCCTATTCAACCCAGAATGGACAGGTCTTCCTCCCCTTTTCGTCGGCCGGGCGGAGTGGCCATCCACCATTGCGTTCTCTCACATCGGAGAAGACGTGGAGTATCGGGAAACGATCATTGATCGGCAGGGTTGGTACAGGAATGGCCGGGACCACCTCTATCGCCGTTTCGACTCAGTCCGAACTGGCCGAATCCGCCGGTAACCACCGCTCGACGTACTCCACCGGCCGGGGCAGGAAGTCCTCCTTCCGCGTGTCAAGAACAAGCCGCAAGAGAAGCCTTGATCACCGAAAGTCTTTGTTGTAGAATGACTTGTGATCGTATGGGGACCGCAGGCGTGCCCGATTGCACCTGAAGATCGGCATTCGGATCTGCGGCGGGTCGTCCTGATAACGTGGCGGGTCATTCCCGTCGCCGGTCCCAAAACCTGTGCGTGATGCTTACCACATTTCACCGCTGTAGGGTCTCGGAATGGCTACGATAACAAAGAAGGAATTGATCGACCGTATCGCGGACAGGGAGGGCCTCAAACGCGTCCTCGTGAAGCGGGTAATTCAAACCTTTCTGGATTCGATTGTTGAAGAGCTCGGGAGCGGCAACCGGCTTGAGTTCCGAGATTTCGGTGTGTTCGAGAGTAAGATCCGGGCAGCCCGACAAGCGCAAAACCCCAAGACCATGGACAAGGTCGAGGTTCCGTCGAGGCGCACTGTGAAGTTTAAGGTGGGTCGCGTTATGAAAATGCGCCTGCACGAAATGTCAGCCAGCATTGATGAGGCGACAGGGCTAGCCGTGGAGGCCTCGGCCCAACGGCTTCCCAAGCGCAGGGCATCTGGCGACGGGGCTGTGTCTCCGGCAGCCAGGCGGACGCGCTAGGATTGCTCCGCGCAGCGTCTCTTCCTCGTAGTCATTTCCGGGTGGGTTGTGCCGGGTGGTTACGACGAAGAAGTTTCCCCGACTTTGGACATTGTCTGCTCGATCTTCTCACCAAGGGACTCGACCGTAAACGGCTTGACGATGTAGTTGTTGACGCCGGCTTTGACCGCTTCGAGAACGCGAGCCTTCTCCGCCTCGGTGGTGCACATGATGAGGGGCACGGTCTTGTTGATCTCACGAATCTTGCGGACCAGCGTGATCCCGTCCATGTTCGGCATGTTCCAGTCCACGAGCATCAAATCGGGAACCTGCTCACTGAACATTTCGAGGGCCTCGACGCCATCTGCCGCCTCAGCCACGTCCGTGTGGTTAAGCTGCTTGAGCACGTTCTTTTGAATGTTGCGGATCGTTCGCGAGTCATCGACAAGTAGAATCTTCACGCGTTGGCTCCTGCTGTTGCGGCCTGTTCGGAAGCGCCGGACCCTTTCGAAGGCAACACCATACCCACCTCCACGGAAAACGTCCCCACATCGGTTGTGCAGGGGATGACGATGCGCGGTGTGCTTTTGGAGGCGGAAACATTGTGGTTGTGGCCGACGATCACGTTGGGCAAGGAAATGCTGATACCAAGGCCTTCGAACTGCGACTTTGCGCCGCCGGCGACCATGTTTGCCAACTCCCCGATCGCATCGGCAAAGTCAGCATGGTCGGGCGTAATCTCAACACCGGCAAAGGCTGTTGCAACCTTGGAAGCCATGTCAAACGAGAAATGAAGCACGACGCTTCCGGTGGCACCCCCCGAGAAGCCGATAACACTAGACACATCGGCGAGCGGGTTGTCGCTTGTCTTCAGCTCCGGTTGTCCCACCGTGGTTTTCAGACCACACATCGTTTCGAAGGTATTGCACACGGATTTGACGAACGGGTTGACGTAGCGGACATCCATTTTGCGTATCTCTCCCAGGCCGCCCACCGGACCACGGCAACAGGGCTTTCCTTTGCCGCCCAATTCCCCGATGACATGACGCGCCGATGTGGGTATCGACTCATATAGCCTCAGACTGAAACGATAGGCTCGGTAGCCGGCGGACACACGCGACACCTGCCACGCGGTCCGCCGGTCGCACGCCATGCCGTGTATATCAGCCTTGGCCACCAGTACCGTACGCCGTGCAACGTCCCGTAACTCAATGCCTGGTTCATGCCCGCGGAGCTCCACAGAGAGTGCGTTATTCTCCTAACCTATTTATTGTGACTAGCAAGATGTACTGTCTAATGCGACCAATATCGAAGCGACTTCGATCCCGAGGAACCCAGGATCGCGCGCGGCGATCCGTTAGGGAATTGGCAAGCGTAAGAATCCAGGCTGGCAGCACCACAGTGACGAGGCTACACTCGTCCCACGATGAGCACCGATTTCGTCAGCCTGGTCGTGCCGGGACGTAACTGTGCGGGAACCATCCGCCAATGCCTGGACGCCGTCACGCCGCTCCTCGAGCGAACGCGGCTTCGCGAAATCATCTTCGTCGACGACGGGTCCACCGACGACACGGCCAAGATCGTGGCCGAATTCCCTGTGACCTATGTAACCGGCGATGGCAAAGGACCGGGGGCGGCCAGGAATGTCGGTTGGCGGGCGGCGCGTCACCCGCTCGTCTGGTTCGTGGATTCGGATTGTGTCGCCGAGCCTGACGCGCTGGATCGGCTGCTGCCGCATCTCGACGATCCAAAGGTCGGCGGTGTCAGCGGCAGCTACGGCATTATGAACCCCGAGTCTTTGCTGGCCTGCCTGATCCACGAAGAGATCATCGAGCGGCATCGGGCCATGCCGCAACGCGTCGACTTTTTGGCCACATTCAACGTCATCTACCGGCGGGAGATCCTTGAGCGGCTCGACGGGTTCGACGAGCGCTTCTTGAAGGGGCAGGACGCCGAGCTGTCGTTTCGCGTCATGGCCGCCGGGTATGAACTTGGCTTCGACTTCGATTCACGCGTCAAGCACTACCACTCCAGCCGCTGGCGAGGCTACCTCCGCACTCAGCGGGACCAGGGTTATTGGCGAGTCTGGCTTCATCTGTCTCACAGCGGGCATGCCGTTAGTGATTCCTATAGCAACTGGGTCGATCACATGCAGCCGCCGCTTGCGATGCTGGTGTTGGTGTCGACTCCGATGCTTTTCTTCGGGCAACTTGCGTGGGTTCCCGCCGGCCTCGTCGGCCTCTTGATCTTGGCACAGCTTCGGATGACGACGCGACTGGTAAGGCGATTGCGGCAGCCGCGATACCTGTGTTTCGCCGTGATGAGCTTCATTCGCGCGTTCTGGCGTGGCATCGGCATGGCACATGGAGTGCTGAAAAAGGTGTCAGGATGATTTTTGGATGGCCAAAGTCGCAGGTGAATAGAATCAGAAGGTGGGTCGATGCCCCACCCTGCCTCGCTCATCGTCACCGGCCCGGCGGGAAGGGAAGTTGATTGCCGCTATGGCTTCCAAAAGGGTTGCTGCTGCAACGTCTGCCCCTGCGCCTCGCCGGCTCTCCGCGCACACGCTGCTGTCCCTCCTGGTGATCGCAGCCACCGTCGCTGTCTATTCCAACAGCTTTTCCGGCGTGTTTCTGTTCGACGATGGCCGGTACATCGAAGACAACCTGCGAATTCGTCAGCTCTGGCCGCCGTGGGAGGTCCTCTCCGGCCGGCGTCCGGTGGTCGATCTGTCGCTGGCCGTCAACTACACCCTCGGTGGTCTCAACGTTGGGGGATACCACGCGGTCAATGTGACGGTTCACATTCTGGCTGCGCTGACCCTATTCGGGATCGTGCGGCGGACGCTGTCGCGTGAGCCGTTTCGGGATCACGTTGGCCGATCGTCGCCATACCTTGCGCTGGCGGTCGCGCTGATCTGGGCTGCTCACCCCTTGCAGACCCAAAGCGTTACGTACCTCATCCAACGCTGCGAATCGATGATGGGTTTGTTCTACCTGCTCACGCTTTACTGCACCATTCGTGGTGCGGACTCGGTCCGGGGCTTGTGGTGGTATCTAGGCGCGATCGCTTTCTGTGCGTTGGGGATGGGCAGCAAGGCCGTGATCGTGACCGCGCCCGTCGTGGTGCTGCTCTACGACAGGACGTTCATCTCCCATTCGCTTTGGATGGCGCTACGTCGACGTTGGGGTTTGTATCTCGGTCTGGCAGCGACGTGGACGGTGTTATGGTTTTGTGGCACCGCGCCCGGTGTACTAAGCCCCTCCAAAGAAGTGGCGACCGTCGGCTTCTCCTACAAAGGTATTGCACCGCTCGACTATGCGTTGACCCAGCCCGGCGTGATCCTGCATTACTTACGGCTGTCGTTTTGGCCGCATCCACTCTGCTTGGACTATGGCTGGCCGGTGGCTCGGACGTGGGCGGCCATCGTTCCGCAGGCGATTGTGATCGTAGTTTTCCTCACGGGAACGATCTGGGCATGGTTCCGCAAGCCGCCGCTTGGCTTCGTCGGCGCCTGGTTCTTCCTGATTCTGGCGCCGACCTCGAGCTTCATCCCAATCCGGGACCCGTTGTTCGAGCATCGGATGTATCTGTCGTTGGCCGCGGTCGTCGTGCTGGCGGTGATCGGGGGTCATCTCGTTCTGGAGTTCCTTGCTCATCGTTTGTCGCTGACGGATTCGCTCAGGTGGGTGATCACGTCGGCTCTGGTGGCCGCCATCGTCGCGTCGCTTGGTTTTGCCGCGGTCCGGCGCAACAAAGACTACCACAGTAAGCTGGCCATGTGGCAAGACATCGTCACCAAACACCCACAGAACCACCGCGCACAGTACAACCTTGGCACCACCCTTCTCGACCATGATGACGTCGAGGGAGCGATCGCGGCGTTACGCCGTGCTTTGGAGATCAATCCACGCTCCACTGGGGCGCATTACAATCTCGGCAAGGCCTTATCGCGACAGGGCAAGACCGCAGAGGCCGCCAGGCACTATGTCGCAGCCTTGCAGGTTGACCCCGATCTCGCAGAGGCCCATAACGATCTCGGCAACATCCTGACCAGGAGGGGCCGAATCGACCAGGCGATTCATCACTATCGCGAGGCGGTCCGCGCAAATCCGCGCTATGTCCGAGCGTACTATAACCTTGGAAGCGTTCTGTTGGCCCAGGGCAACATCGACGAGGCTGTCGCAGTATTGAAACAGGCGGTACAGCTCAGCCCCGACACCGCCAGGGTCCGCTACGCCCTTGGCAATGCCTATTTCCGGCAGGGCAGGATCGACGAAGCGATCAACGAGTATCAGCAGGTGTTGCGACTTGAACCCGATCATGCCGAGGCGAGCCGGGCGCTCGACGCCGCCAAGTATCGGGCTGACAGCGCGGCGCGGCCGTGAGGACGGGTCCGTGACACTTCCGGCGGGATGGGCACGCCCGACCAGAACCGCGACCGTGAGGGAGCGGACGGCCCCCATCGCGCCATGCGCGTTTCCGGTCCGGATCGGCGATTCCAGTATGTGATTCGTGCCCCCGCCGATTCTGTCAAGGACTCCGTGAGGCGACTTGCCCGGTGATCTTGACGGGGGAGGCTCTCGAATCTATCCTTTTACGATGTCTTTTTGGGCAGGCAATGCTCATAGCCCTCCTACTCCGGTGGATGGGTTCGGGCTTTGTCAGTAAGTAGCCCATGGTGACACGGTGTCAGCCGGAGAGGTAGCACAAGGTCTCGTGGTGCCAGCCGGGTAGGTAGCTCAGTTGGTAGAGCAACGGACTGAAAATCCGTGTGTCGGCGGTTCAAATCCGCCCCTGCCCAGTCAAAACGTGGTTTTTATCGGCCTCTCGTCGCCAACCGGTCCGTAGAGACACTGGCCATAGATCAATTCAATAAATCTGCGACACAACAACAAAAAAAATGCCTCGCAGTAGAGAAGGCTTGTCTCCCACACGTGTCAGTCGCTTGACGGCCTACTTGATCTTCGGGATCGTGTGTTTGATTCATGCCTCCCGCTTCCTTTCGTTGGCTTGAAGCACTATTAAGCAGAAAACCCTACGAAACAAAAAAAACAGCGTTTCAAGGCCGAAAACGCACTGGAGCCGAAGGGACTCGAACCCTCGACCTTCTGGTTGCAAACCAGATGCTCTCCCAACTGAGCTACGACCCCGTAACCTTGTTCCCGGTCTCCCGCGGCGCTGCGATGGGCGGCAGTTTACCGATCTCGGCCCACAAATCCAACAGTGTAAAACTCTGGTAGTGCATGAGCGTAATACCCACCGGGATGTGTCGGACCAGTTGCATCGGTGGCGTGGATCCTATCTACTGATACGCACTACCTGATTCACGCTGCGACAGGCAATGTTTCATTCGGGTGAGGGTGCGGTCCCGGCCGAGGAGCACCAGCGTCTCCTCGATCGACGGGCTGATCGTCGTGCCGCTGACGGCCACGCGGACCGGCTGGGCCACCTTGCCGAGGTTCACGCCCTTCTCGTCGCAGACGGCCTGGAAAAGCGCCTTCAGCGCGTCGGGCGACCAGTCCGAAAGCTCGCGTAGTCCAGGCAGCAGGTCTTCGAGCATCCGAAAACCCTCGCCGTCGTTCTTTGCTAATACCTTCTTGAGGGCCTTCGGGTCATACTGAATCGCGTCGTCGGGGACAAAGAGAAAACCCGCTTTCTTTAGGATGTCCGGGAACGTCCGGAAGCCCTTGCAGGCGCGCAGGACATGGGCGAGCGTCGCGTCGTCGGCCTGGGCAATGACCGACTGGAAAGTCGTTCCCACAGAGGAAGTCGTTCCCACAGAGGAAGTCGTTCCCACAGACGAAGTCGGTTCCACAGACGCGTTGACGGCGAGGTAGTCCTTAAAGGCTGTGAGCAATCGTTCCGGCGACAGCCGCGCGGCCCAATCGGTGTTGAAGGCCAGCAGCTTCTCGCGGTCGAACTTCGCGTTCGCCTTGCCGATCCGGTCGATGCTGAACAGCTCAATTGTCTCTTTCAGGTCGATCTGTTCCCGATCTTTGCCGACGGACCAGCCCAACAGCGAGATGAAGTTGACCACAGCCTCCGGCAGATACCCCGCCGCGCGGAAGTCGTGCACGTCAATCTCCGGTGGCGGTTCGCCCTTTTTGAGTGCCTTTTTCTTGTCGCGTTTGCTCATCTTGCTGCCGTCCATGTTGAAGATGACCGGCAGATGGGCGTATTTCGGCGTGGTAAAACCCAGAGCCCGCTGAAGCGCGACATGCTTCGGCGTGTTCATCAGGTGCTCCTGGCCGCGGAGCACGTGTGTGATCTTCATGAGTGCATCGTCGACGACGCACGCGAAATGGTACGTGGGGAAGCCGTCGCTTTTTTGGATCACGAAGTCTTCGAGCTGATCGGCCTTGAGTGTCACAACACCGAGAATGTCGTCGCGCACAGTGATATCGGTATCGGGCATTTTGAATCGGACCACAACCGGTCGCCCCTCATCCCTCGCCGTCTCTCCTTGTTCGATGGTTGGCAGCGGGTCGGGTCTACGGTAGCGGAATCCGCCCTTTTCAGCCCTGGCGGCCTCGCGCATGGCCTGGAGTTTTTCCGGCGTCTCGAGCGCGTAATAGGCGTCGCCCGATTCGAGCAGCCATCGCAGATGGTGGTTGTAGATGTCGAGGCGCTGGCTCTGGAAGTAGGGGCCATAGTCGCCGCCGACCTCCGGCCCTTCGTCCCAGTTAAGCCCCAGCCATCGCAGATCGTCGAGGATCTTTTGCACCGAGTCCTCCACGTGCGTGGTCTGATCGGTATCCTCGATGCGCAGCACAAACGTGCCACCGGTCTTGCGCGCGACGAGCCAGTTGAACAACACCGTCCGGGCCCCGCCGATGTGGAGATACCCGGTGGGGGATGGGGCGAATCGTACGCGCACCGTCTCGGCAAAATCACTTGCCACGTCAATCTCTCATACGGGTCGGAAACATCGCAGTACAGCCAACAGGCCGCGCATTTTAGACCATTCTCGGTTCTCGTGTAGTGCCGCCCCTCGTGGGTGGCGCCATCAGCACCGATGTAGCGCCGCCCCTCGTGGGTGGCGATTGCCTTCGTCCAACGATCGCGCCGTTCTGCGC
>JBARRC010000312.1:0-6815 GCA_049644045.1 Phycisphaerae bacterium | reverse complement strand
GGGGTGTGACCATGTTTTGTGGCATCGTGTCATTCTGTTGTCCTACTGAGATCGTAGCGGCCTGCGTCCTCGCAGGCCGTTTTCCCGGGCAAGTGCTATTGCGTACGACGGCCGGCGGGGACGCCGGCCGCTACAGAGCGACACGAATTACTCTCATGTGCCACAGAGAATGGTCACACCCCTCCAATAGCACGCACGCAGTTCTAATTGGTCCTCGCTTTCTCTAGCTGATATAATCTCTACTTTGCAAGAACAACCGCTTCCTTACGGGCGCGGCTCGGATCCTTACGGGTGCGGCTCGGATTTCGATACGTTACTTGGCGCGGATTACAGCAGGTCCCGATGCCAAGAGTAGGACGATCCAACATTGCTTAGCAGGATGCTTTTCGGTGCCGAACTGCCCACCTGGGCGCTTTTCACAGAGTTGATTCTCGCGGGAGTGGTGGTCATCCTCGCGGGGGCCCGGTTCACACGGCTGGCGGACACGCTGGCCGAACGGCTCAACATCGGGGCCGGATGGATCGGGTTGATCCTGCTCGCGACGGTCACCAGTCTTCCCGAGCTGGTGACGGGTGGGACGGCCACGGCCATCGGCAACGTCGACCTGGCCATGGGCGGCATCCTGGGAAGCTGCTCCTTCAACATCACGCTCATTGTCCTGCTCAATGCCCTGTGGGGCGGCGGGTCGGTGTTGCGAGACGTGAGTCGATCCCATGCGCTGACGAGTTCGTTCGGTCTGGCGCTGATCGGTCTGGCGCTTTTGGGCATCGTGCTGATGGACAAGTTCACGCACCGGCCCGCCGTCGCGCAGGTCTGCGAGATCACGTGGGCGGCAGCGATCCTGGTCACCTACATCGGCTGCATGCGCCTGGTCTACCGGTACGAATGCGCGCTCAACAGCAAAATGGAGCCGACCGCCGAACGTCATAAGGTTGGCACCGGCTTGTCCCTTGGGATTGCGGCTATGGCCGCCATTATCGTCGCGGCCTCCTGGTGGCTGGCACACCTTGGGGACATCCTCAGCACCCACGAAATCAAGATGATCGGCCGGCCTCTCGGCTCGACGTTCGTCGGTGCCTGTTTTCTGGCACTGGCTACCTCGCTGCCGGAAATCGTAACCAGCGTCACCGCCGTTCGTCTGGGCAAGCTCGATCTGGCACTGGGGAATATCTTCGGGTCGAACATGTTCAACATCGCCGTCATCCCGGCGCTCAAGGCGATCTCATTGCTCAACGGGGAGACGGTCATGCTGGCTGGACACGCGTCGAACACCAACCAGAATCTGATCGCCGGCTTGCTGGCGATCCTGCTCACCACCATCGCGCTTGGCGGGCTGGCCTACCAGAGCAAGCGCAGGATGCTGCGACGCTTCGGGTTTGACTCGATCCTCATCGCGATCACCTACGCGGGGGGCATGATCCTGTTGCTGCTCTCAGGACGCTCCATCCAGACACTCGGTGACCGTGATGGCCGTGGGGGTGACCGCGTTTCCCACGTTGCACGAGAGGTGGAGGATGGCTAATGTTACATCAACCTTCAACCTACGGGTTGGGGGCCTATGTGGGTGGCACGGGCAAGCGTTAGCTTGCCCGTGTGGGCTGCGGATGTACACGGGCAAACAAGTTTGCCCATGCCACCCAACCCGCAAATCGGAAGTTGAGGCGACACTAGCCTCATTTGGCACGGCGATTGCCCGCTGAGTCTGCCGCCGCGTGGCTGGGGGACCGTCAGGTGAACGAAGACAGCCCCGGCTCCTGCCGAGATGCTTGAGGTGGGGGTTGTGGTGGAATCGGGCGCAGGCGTCGCCGTCGGTTTTCCGGATGAGCTGTACCGCTCCGCAAGCGCTAAAGTTGGAGCGGGAAGGCATGGTGCACGAGGGGGTTGCGGCCGACCTGTGGTTTCGTTAGGTCATGGCGTGGATTTATGACGAGAGGAACTCATGTTTCTGATTCGTAATGCTAAGTGGTTGGCTCCGCAGGTCCGGCAGCTTGAGGTGGAGGCGCCACGAGTCGCCAAGCGCCATCAACCCGGACACTTCGTCATCGTGCGGGTGCGCGAGCCGGGCGAGCGCATACCGCTGACCGTGGCCCGCTCCGACGCTGAGGCCGGAACCATCACGCTGGTCGTCCAGGTGGTGGGTGCGACAACCGAGATGCTCTGCAATTTGCAGGCGGGCGACTCGATCATGAACGTGGTCGGTCCGTTGGGCAAGCCGACGGAGATCGAGAACTTCAATCATGCCGTCCTGGTCGGCGGAGGCGTCGGCACCGCCGTCATCTACCCCCAGGCGGAGGCGCTCAAGAAGGCCGGCAACAAAGTCTCTGCCGTGATAGGTGGACGAACGAAAGAGTACGTCATCTTTGAGCAGGAGCTGTCCGAGCACTGCGACGCGGTGTACCCCTGCACCGACGACGGGAGCTACGGCTATAACGGTTTCGTCACCGGAAAGCTTCAGGAGCTTCTCGAGGACAAGAGTGCCAGGATCGGGGTGGTGCTGGCCGCCGGGCCCGTACCGATGATGCGGGCGATCGCCAAGGTGACTAAGCCCTTTAATGTGCGGACTATCGTCTCGCTTAACCCGATCATGGTTGACGGGACCGGCATGTGTGGCGGGTGTCGTGTGACCATCGGCGGCGAGACGAAGTTCGCGTGCGTGGACGGGCCGGACTTCGAGGCGCAGGACGTCGATTTCGACGAGTTGACCGACCGGCTCACCACCTACCGCGATCACGAAAAGATCGCCTGGGATCGGCTGCACAAGTGTAAGTGCGCGCAATCTTAAAGAACGCTTGGATGTTGCGTAATCAACGAGATTCATGCGAACGCATTTGATGCGATGACGAGGATATGAAGCCCTCTGAACGTATGAAGATCCCCCGCCAGCCGATGCCTGAACAGGATCCGGCTGAAAGGGCGGCCAATTTCCGCGAGGTCAATCAGGGCTATGCCCCGGCGACCGCACGTCAAGAAGCCCAACGCTGCCTGAAATGCAAGGAAGCGAAGTGCGTCGACGGCTGCCCCGTCGGGATCGACATTGCCGGTTTCATCGGCGCCGTCGCCGACAACGATCTGGACAAAGCGGCTGAAATACTGTTGTCCGCCAATGTGCTCCCGGGAGTCACCGGACGCGTATGCCCCCAGGAGATTCAGTGCGAGCAGTTGTGTGTTCGCGGGAAGAAGGGGGCGCCGGTGGCGATCGGCTATCTCGAGCGCTTTGTCGCGGACTGGGCACGCGAGAACAGGCAGGATCTCTTTGAACCCCCGCCATCAACGGGCAAGAGGGTCGCCATCGTTGGATCGGGGCCTGCGGGGCTCACCTGTGCCGGAGAACTTGCCAAATTGGGGCATGCCGTCACGATCTTCGAAGCCCTTCACCAAGCGGGCGGCGTGCTGATCTACGGCATACCCGAGTTCAGGCTGCCCAATACCGTCGTCGAGGCTGAGGTTAACACCTTGAGGAAACGCGGGGTCGAGGTCGTGACCGACGTGGTCATCGGCCGGACGTACACGATCCGCGAACTCATGGAGGAGGAGGGCTACGACGCGGTGTTCATCGGCAACGGCGCCGGACTGCCCGTGTTCCAGGGGATTCCCGGCGAGAATCTCAAGGGAGTCTACTCAGCCAACGAGTTCCTCACTCGCGTCAACCTGATGGGCGGCTATAAATTCGGCGTTGGTGAGACCGACACCCCGGTGATCGAAGCCCGGGAGGTTGTCGTTGTGGGCGGCGGGAACACGGCCATGGACTCCGTCCGCACCTCTAAGCGTCTCGGTGCAGATCCGGCTACGCTGATCTACCGCCGTTCGCGGGAAGAGATGCCCGCGCGAATCGAGGAGATCAAACACGCCGAGGAGGAGGGCGTGATCTTCCGCTTGTTGAACAACCCCATCGAAATCCTCGGCGATGAAAAGGGATGGGTCCGGGCCGTCCGCTGCATCAAGATGGAGCTAGGTGAGCCGGATGATTCAGGTCGACGCCGACCGGTGCCCATCAAGGGCAGCGAGTTCGAGATTCCCTGTCAGGTGTTCGTCGAGGCAATAGGCACACTGGCGAACCCGCTGCTGACTCAGACCACTCCGGGTCTCGAACTGAACCGATGGGGAAACATCATTATCGACGACAACAACATGACGAGCATTCCGGGAGTGTTCGCCGGCGGTGACATCGTACGCGGGGGCGCCACGGTCATCCTGGCCATGGGCGACGGCAAGAGCAGCGCCGCCGCGATCCACGAATACCTTATAGGTATCAAGCCGTAACCACATTTGTAGGCTTCTCGCCACCCGACAGAGCGTAGGGTGGGTCATCTGACCCACCTTTTCTCTTGACACCGTTCGACGGTTTCGTTATCGTGGACGTGACAAGCAGGGGGCAAAATCCAGTCGATACGGCTACGGAAAGGAGAAAGATCGTGATGGATTCGCACTCTTTCACGCATTACTGTGGAGACGGACGCGGCTTCGTCCGGATTGTGTGGGCCTTAGGTGCCCTGACGTTCGCCCTTGGGACAACGCCTATCCAGGCCGGTGACGCCGGCGCCGCGGTCGAGGTCCGCCTCCACGAGCAGGCGGCTGATCATGTCGTGCTTGACTATGAGATCAACGATTTCTCGGTCGAGCCGGTCATGATCGACGGGCGGAAGTACGCGCATATTGCGCTCGGCAAAGAGAGCCCGATGAAAATCGTCGGGGCGCCGCAGCTACCGAACGTTTGCCGCAGCATCATCATTCCGGATGACGCGCGGATGGCGGTCCGCGTTCTGGCATCCAGCCATTACGACGTTGCCGACGTCGGTGTGGCTCCCTCCAAGGGGTTTATTCCACGTACGGTGAACCCGAAGGACGTGCCCTATACGTTCGGCGACGTGTATGACACCGATGCGTTCTATCCGGGCGAGCTGGCCTCCCTCCGCGATCCGTATATCCTGCGCGACCATCGCGGTACGGTCATCGAACTCAACCCGTTTCAATACAACCCCGTGAAGCGCGTGCTGCGCGTTTACACGAACGTCACCGTGGAGGTGGTTCGCACCGGCCCGGGGCAAATCAACGTCCTGAAACGTCCGCCCCAGCCCCGCGGACTCAGCCTGGCGTTCGACCAGATCTACTCGCGTCAGTTCCTCAATTACGATGTCCCCAAGCGCTACGCGCCGTTGGACGAAACCGGTGACATGTTGATCATCGCCTACGATGCCTGGCTGTCCAACATCCAGCCGCTGGTGGACCACAAGAACACCCAGGGCATCAACACCACGGCCGTGGGCGTCTCAACGATCGGCAATAATGCCACATTGATCAAGAACTACATCCAGAACATCTACAATGCCAGTGATTTGGCTTTCGTGTTGCTGGTCGGCGACGCCAATGAGGTCGTCTCCCCGCAGGTGACGGTCGGGTACGAAACCGAGTCCGGCGATCCGACCTACGCGCTGTTGGCCGGCAGCGACAGCTATCCCGAGATCCTGGTGGGGCGGTTCTCGGCCCAGACGGCCGGCCAGGTCGATACTCAGGTGGAGCGCACGATCGAGTATGAGCAGACTTCGGTCATCAGCCAATCCTGGTTCTGGAGGGGTACCGGCGTCGCGTCGAGCCAAGGACCCGGCGATGACGGCGAGTATGACTTCCAGCACCTCAATAACATTCGCGACGATCTGCTCGCCTACAAGTACACGAGCGTCGACCAGATCTATGATCCCGGCGCCACGGCGGCACAGGTCACCACCGCGTTGAACGCCGGACGCGGCATTGTTAATTACACAGGTCATGGCGGTCCCTATGGGTGGAGTACGACCGGGTTTTCCACTAGCCATGTCAACGCGCTGACCAACGACAATATGCTCCCGTTCATCATCAGCGTGGCCTGCAACAACGGCACGTTCGACGGGTACACCTGCTTCGCCGAGACCTGGCTGCGGGCTACCCACGGTTCCGAGCCGACCGGGGCCATTGGGATTTACGCATCCTCGGTCAGCCAATACTGGGACCCACCCATGTGCGGCCAGGACGAGGTCGTCGACCTGCTGGTGGCTGAGGCCTATACGAGTTTCGGTGCCCTGTGCTTTGGCGGTTCGTGCCAGATGATGGACGAATACGGTTCGGCCGGTGTTGATATGTACAAGACCTGGCACGTTTTCGGCGACCCATCGCTGCGGGTGCTGGTTTTCTGCAGCGACCAGGGGACCATTGAGCTGGATCGGGAGAAGTACGTTTGTGAGAGCGTAGCGAACATCTCGGTGGGTGATTGCGGGCTCAACACGGACAGCGGCCTCGTGGAGACCGTCACGGTGACGATCACTTCCGATTCGGAGCCGGAAGGGGAGAGCGTTTTGCTAACGGAGACGGGCGCGGCCTCGGCGCAGTTCGAGGGTTCGATTGCGTTGAGTGAAACGGACGCGGCCGGCGTGCTGCTGGTTGCCGAGGGTGATACCGTCACGGCCACCTATATCGATGCCGACGACGGTCAGGGCGGTACGAATGTCACCGTGACCGACACGGCACAAGCGGATTGCACCCCGCCGCAAATCTCGAACGTGCAGACCATTGACATCGAGCTGCACAGCGCCACAGTCATCTTTGACGCCGACGAACCGGCGAAGGGAATCGTCCACTACGGCGAAGGCTGCGACGCTTTGACGGGGCAGGCTACGGCTGGGGGTTATGCCACCGCCGTAGCAGTGAATCTTACCGGCTTGAGCAACGACACGACTTACTTTTACACGGTGGGGGCGGAGGACGAGGCCGGCAACACGTCCAGCGACGACAACGGTGGTGCCTGTTACACCTTCACTACACCGGACATTCCGGACTTCTTCACC
>JBARRC010000311.1:0-3545 GCA_049644045.1 Phycisphaerae bacterium | reverse complement strand
TTACGGTGCAGGGGTCGCCGTCGTCGCACGGGTTGCTGTTCGGCGGATACGTGCAAAGGCCGCTGTCGCACACGTCGTCGGTGCACGGATTGCCATCGTTGCAGTCCTTCGGCGTCCCAGCGCAGGTTCCGCCGGTGCACGTGTCGTTCTCGGTGCACGGGTTGCCGTCGTTACATGAACCGCTGCGAGGCGGATGAGTGCAAACGCCGCCGTCGCAGACGTCGTCGGTACACTGATTGCCGTCGCCTTCGCACTCGGCCGTGTTCGGCGTGTTGACGCACACTCCGTCAGCGCAATCATCATAGGTGCAGGGGTCGCCGTCGTAGCAGTTTATCTCCGTACCCACACAAGTAGCGTCCTCACAATGATCGTCCAGCGTGCAGGGATCACCGTCGTCGCACTCTTGAGACGTTCCATGTGCCGGATGCGTGCAGGCCCCATAATCGCAGAAGTCGTCGGTGCACACATTCCCGTCGTCCGGGCATTCGGCGCCGTCGTCGATCGGCCAGTGCGTGCACCCGCTCCAGCACTGGTACGGTCCGGGGCCGATGTCGAAGCATTGCCTCCAGCAGATATCGTCGGTGCAGGGGTTGCCGTCGGAACTGCACTGATGACCGGGGAGAAACCAGTGCCAGCAGACTCCCACGAAGCCCCATATGCCGGGGGAGGAGACGCACTCATCCCGAGTGCACTCGTCGCCGTCGTCGCAATCGCCGAGAGGCCATCCCTTGCCCTTCGGCCACGCCCAGCAATACTCTGGTCCAACCGGCTCATATCCGCCGTCGCCGGCGTATTTGATGGAGCCCGAGTCGGCTAAGTCTTCAAGACCCATCAAATCGAGGACCAGCGGGTCCGTGACCGGGTGCCATTGGGTGGGGTCTTCGTCCTCGAGCTCAGCCTCGACCACAGCGCTTTCAAGCGTGGAGCTTGCCTCGATGAGCGGAGCCGGATCGATCCACAAATCCGGGTCCAGATTCAGCAGGGCTTGGCCTACATCGACCCACTCAAACAGCAACCGCCCGTACACATAAATTTGCTCCGTCTCGAAATCGAGCCAGTAGGCCAGGTACCCGGCGGTGGCTCACGGGCTGGCCGGCGGCAACGTGGCGTCGTAAACGATAAAATCTCCCTCGGGAGCGGTGACCTCAATACGCAGCCCGGCTTCGTCGCGATCTTGCCTTTCGTCGCCGCGCTCCTCATGGTATCGAGCGGACCTTTCCTTACCCAAGGTGTTACTGTATATTAACCTGGATGTGTTGGACGTCGGCTCGCCTTCACCGACGGCTGTGCCAGACGCTTCCGCGATCGCAGCCGCCGCAACGATGATGCTACCGAAGATACGGCATGGTATTACGAACTTCGCCATGACGCCTGGCATCGCATCTCCTCCACAAACCAGCGGATTCGCCGGAACATGACGTTGGGCTTTGATCATAACCGCTTATCTACCGAAGACAAACCGCAAAACAGCGCGTGTGCCCTATCCATCCCGGCGTTCGTTGAGCAGACGAACGGGATGGGGGACGGATTGGCAAACGTACGTGTCTCGGTGACTGCGAAGGGCTACCGGCGCTTGAGGGGGATGTGTGACAACGGAGGAGCCGTCCCATGCGACACCATGTCCCTGGCCTCGAGGAATCGCTGAACCTCGTTGAAAGGATTGACGCGAAATACGGGCCGGTCTGGCATGGCCGGTCATCGGCAGAGCGGGTCGCCCTGGCACGGTACTTCCTGCCGCACAGGTCTCGCAAGGCGGTGCTTGCTCCGTCCCGCCCGCGCATCATCAAATGGTACTGCCCTTTCGCGGCGCAAAGCGACTTCCCCAGTGGCCATCGCTACTGCATCAATGTGTACACCGGCTGTACACATCAGTGCGTGTATTGCTATGCTCAGGCCTACGCACCAGAGAAAGCGAGCAAGAAACAGGGCTTTGAAAACCTCGTGGTGAAGGACATGGAGGACCTGGAGCGCTTCGACGTGCCGCCGGCTCCGGTTCACCTGTCCAACAGCACCGATCCCTTCCAACCCTTTGAGCAACAAACCGGGCACACGAGGTTTGCGCTCGAGCGAATCCTGCAGCATCGCAACCGCTTCACAACGGTAACGATCCTGACCAGGAACCCGCTGCTACCCGTCACGCGCGGCTATCTTGACCTACTCAAGGCGCTGGGACCGATGCCGTCCGATCATCCAGCGCAGAACGAGTTCGAACAGAGAGACCGGCCTGGGCTCGTTGTCGAAGTCAGCCTGGCTTTCTGGCGAGAATCGGTGCGGGCGAGATATGACCCGGGTGCTCCGTCGATTGAAGACCGGATCGAGGGGGTGCGAGCTCTACAAGCGGCGAAGATCCCGTTGGTGTTGCGCATCGATCCTCTGTTTCCACGGTCGCCGCTGACAGAGCAGCGTCCTCAAGCCTTCGCGGATTTCGGGCTTCCGGAACCCCAAACGCTCGATGATCTCGAGAACCTGGTTGCTTTGGCCAAGGAATTGAACGTGCGCCACGTCGTTTACTCGCCCGCCAAGATCACCCAGCCACGCGGACGAAAGATGTCAGAGACGATGCAAGCCATGCGGAGGGTCTATGAAAGCGTTGCCGCGCCCGAGAAACTCGTCTTTCGCGGCGGAAGCCGGCGGCTTCCGCACAACATCGCCCAGGACCGGATCGTGCGGCCTTTCCTGGAACTGTGCGACAGGTACGGCGTAATCGGCAAGTATTGCAAACAAAACCTGATTGAAACGCCCTGATGACGGCAAACTCAATGAGTCGAAGCTTACTTCCTCAATGTATGTGCATACTGCGTCTTGCCGTCCAGCCGGATGAACTCGATGACCAGCTCATCCTTGCTCACGCGGCATAGTGTGAAACCGCCGAGGGTGGCCACGTAGTACGATTCGTCCGTCCACTCGACGGGATAGGCCTGGTCCTGCGCCGCGGCGCCGCCGCTGGTGACATGGTGGACGCCTTTCACCGGTTTGAGCACGTCCAGTACATGGTCGTGGCCGGCGAAGTAGACATCGACCTTATACTTAACCAGAAGTGGTTCGAGCTTGGCGATCATCGTCTGGTTATGCCCTCGCTGGGGATTGTGCCCATACAAAGGGTGATGCCCGAACACGATCTTCCAGCGCGCGTCCGACTTGCCCAATTCCTCATCCAACCACGCGAGCTGAACTTTAGCGTCCGGCTCCTTTTTATGGATTGGATTACTATCGATCGCGAAAAACTGCACCTTCGTTTTATCAGCCAGTGTCCGTGTGAAAGTGTAGTAGAACCCGGGCATGGTCCAGCGCTTGTTGTGCTTGGCATAGTCGATTTGAGCTTGCGGGTTGCCATCGTGGTCGTGGTTGCCCAGCAAGGCATAGATCGACACTTGCAGTGCGGGATCTTTGTAAACATCCTCGAACTTCGTTGTCCACTGTGGGTCTTCGGTTGACTTCACGCCCTTCGGTAAGAAGTTGTCCCCGACGGTGAGCATGAAACCGAGCCCGTCGATCTTGGCGCGTTGGACCATTGCGGCCGCCACTTGTTTCTGACCCGGTCCGCC
>JBARRC010000310.1:0-2877 GCA_049644045.1 Phycisphaerae bacterium | reverse complement strand
CTGCGACCTATTCTCAGGCGCAGAATAGGTCGACAGGGGTTTTTTGCGCTATAGCCCGTGCGCCAAACCACGCAATCGTGCGCCAAACCTTCGTCCTCCTTAGAGTCAGGTTGATTAAATTGCTCTTGCTGAGGAAAGAGGTCAGTTGAGAACGGTTAAATCATCCTGACACCTTTTAGTCACCTCCCGTACCAGTACTGCTAATTGGAGTAAATGCAACAAGCTCTCAAGTCTTTCAATGCTGATATCCGATACCCGGACCGGGAGATCGACGGATGCTCATCATGGCTACCCGGCCCGGGCAGTCAGAGGAGGTATCTTGTGGCCAGGGATGGAGGAGAGCCGGCCCCGATCCCCCCAGTCCAACCGTTTGAAGGGCGGCAGGAGGCGGCTCTTCGATGCGGCAATGATCGCTCGCCTCCCTCATGAAGACGTGAGGGTCCAATCCGTGTATACCATTACGATCGCGAACCAGAAGGGTGGTTGTGGTAAGACCACCGTGGCCATCAATCTCTCAGCCTCGCTTGCTCGCGAGGGTCGTCGCGTCTTGCTAGTCGATCTCGATCCGCAAGCCCACTGCGCCCTGGGTATGGCTGTGCCAGAAGAACAGATCGATCTGTCGATCATCGACTGTCTGTGGGGTCTGATCGAAGGCGAGCCCGTCGAACTGACCCGAATCACCTGGCAGATCGCCCCCAATCTCGACCTGGCACCTTCACGATCGAATCTAGCGACGCTGGAACCGAAGCTGGGCAGCCGCGAGGACACTGACCTCCCGCTACGGAATCTTCTCCAGCAACACGCCGGCCGCTACGACTGCTGTGTGATCGACTGCCCGCCTCACCTGGGGTTCTTGATGCGAAACGGGCTGCGCGCGGCAGACGAGATTATCATTCCGGTTGACACCGGGTACTTCTCGCTTCATGGTCTGACACAGCAGCTCGCATTGATCGAACAGCTTTCTAAACACAACGGTCACAAACCAACGGTCCGCGTGCTGGCCAACCAATACGACGTGCGAACCAAGCTGGCGAGAGAGATCCTCGCGGAGCTTCGCAGCCGGTTTGAGAGCGTCGTGTACGATACCATTGTCAACTTCAACACGAAGCTTAAGGAGGGGGCGAGCTTTGGCCAGCCGATTACCGAGTTCGCCCCCAGCAGCATTGGCGCCCGTGATTTCCAGAAGCTCGCCCGTGAAGTCATTGCCAGCGAACCGCCAAAGGTCCCGACGGCTGATATCCTCCGACATGTTGAAAAACTTGCAGCCGACGCTGAGCGGTTGCTCGCGACGACAGCGACCCTTGTCGACAACGGTTCGGTCACAGGGACCGACCACAAACGGAAAAACGCGGCCCTTGTAATACCACCTAGCAATGTCCCCACCGTTGCCCCGTCGCTGGATGATTATGCGAGTAGGCGCACTGCGGACCGTGTGTTGGCCATGGCGGTGCCGGTGGCCCGAGGGCCGGAACCGACATCCACGGCGACTGTCGTGCTGCCCGCATCGACCCGATCCATCCCGAAGCCGGCACCACAACGGATGATCACCGCGCCGACACCGACCCAAACAGTCGCGTCCTCGATGCCTGAGACATCGTCCGCCCCGGCTAGGGCCGTGCGGGTCGAGCCCGACATGCCGGTCAAACGGTCGGAAGCGTCAGCGTCGCACGAAGAGATTGCTCGCAAGATTGAAGCCATCTACGGCGTTCGGCAGGAAGGTGACGTGGCAATCTTCTACAGCTATTGCCCGGACGCAAGTGAGGTGCAGCTTGCCGGCGATTTCAACGACTGGATGCCGCACACGACACCAATGCGGCGGTTGGCCAACGGAGACTTCGAGGCGCGGCTGCGGCTCCCGAAGGGGCGTTATCGCTATCGCCTGGTGGTCGACGGGCGATGGTCGCACGACCCGAACAGTCCGGCTGTTGAAACGAACGAATACGGCGAGCTCAACTCCGTGGTAGAGATCACGCGGTAGCACCGAAGCGACCGGGCAACAGTTTTGCGTGGCGCTGGGAGCGAGGCCCGCGGAGGATCGCACGGAGGTTCAGCAGCTACGAATAGCTAACTGCTGGTGCGAGAATCCCTTCCCACAACTCGTGTTCCGCCTCGTCATATCGCCCCATTTTGGTGAGGCACTCGCCCAGACGGCTGCCCGAGAGGAGCGGGCATCAAACCCCTAACGGGTCGTCGTCGTCATCCTCGTCTTCGTCGTGGTACTTCCAGCGGTCCGCCTCGTCCACATCGTCGATCTCCCGCTCCATGTGCTTGAACATCTTCTCCTGGAGCGGAGCGAGCCGTCGGTACATATCGAGCGTGGCCTGGTGAGACTTGGCTATCACGTTGAGCTGGACGAGCTGCCATTTCACAAGGCACTCGGGTTCCTTGATGGTCGCGAACGGATTGCAGGTCAGCAGGGGCGAACCATCCGGCCCTTGCTTGAAGAACTCACAGTCTTGACACTGTAACATGGCTGCGAAGACTCCCGGTTTTCCCGAACGGGCACGGACACCCACTGGAACATCGTACGGCCAAGCGGGTCGCCTGGCCACCACGTTGCTGACGCGGGAGCAACCTGTCGACCACAGTACAGAACTTTTTTGGAAGATTTTCCTTGCAGAAAGGACCGATATTTGAGAGATTGAAGTGCCGAGAATGAGCCCACTTACCGACCCGTTCCCCCCATGGGTCGGTTTCCCCAAGGCCCGGTCCACCCCGCCGGGCCTCTTTTTTTGGGGACCGAAAAGGTATCAGGATGCAATGGCACTGCCGCGTGGGTGTTCGGCGCGGACTTTCCAACGACGCACGACGGGATCTGTGTCGAGCTCCATCCCGCGTTGACGCTTGCTCCGGCGTGGCCGGATACTTTCGTGTTTT
>JBARRC010000309.1:0-6765 GCA_049644045.1 Phycisphaerae bacterium | reverse complement strand
AAAACCGAGCCGTTTCTTTTCATCAGCGTCAAGATCGACAAGTTCCTTGACGAAGGCATCCATTTGAGTCTTGGGAACGCGCGATGAAATATTAGTCTGTTTCGGATCGGAAACGTCAAGTGGAACGCTCGTCCCGGACTTGGCCTTGGATTTGGCCGCCCGACCTTGCCTGATCACGTCGCCTTGCTTCACAGTCTCGCTGTACCTGTTTGACACAAGTGATGTCAGGAACGCTTTTTTTATAGCCTTTTTGGCGACCTCTATGTTCAGCCCCTCCACATCCGGGACGATCGTATACGCCGGTGGCGGCGGTTTGATCTTAAAGTCGGGCATTGGCGGCGGCACGTCAGTAGGCGGTCCGTCATCGATATCACTCTCACTCACGGCGTTCCTCCATAAGCCTTTTCAATCATGTCGCGCGTGGCGTCGTCCAGTTCGCCCGTCGGCTCCAGCTCCTTGGCTACCTGGAAGTTTTGAATCGCCTGCTGGAGTTCGTCGTCCATTTTCCCATCGATCCGTCCGCTGTAGTACCCGAGGTTGGCGAGCCGCCCCTGGACGCCCGAGACCTCGGTGATGGGATTGAGGTCGCCCAAGTCCAGCTCGTATTCGTCGCCTGTCTCGGTAAAGACGATCTTTCCTTCCATCGCGTTCGGGGGGATAAAGGCCTCAACCCTCCCGTTGGGGTCGGTTGTCCCTTCGAAGGTGGTCCCATCAATGTCGAGGACGTAGGCCTGGTTGGCCCTAGGTTCGTCCTGGACCTTGAATTCGATGATGAGCTTTTCGGGGCACCCCTTTCGCACGAAGCGGTGGCGCATCTCCGTCTCGCCGGACTCCTGCTTGGGACGAATCTCCGGAATCGTCACCCGATCTCCTGGAAGCAGGACGTAGGGATCCTCTCGCACCTCCTTCAGTTCGGCGTTGGCGGGGTCATTCCAGATGGTCTCCCAGAAGTGCCCGCTGTCGACGGCGATGCTCGCCATGCAGTCGCCTTGCTTCACAACGTATTCACCCTGCCCGACCGGGCCGGTGTCCTCTTGCTCGTCAGTCGCCTGGGCATCACCCGGTGCCGGCGCCTCGCCACTCTGGACGGTACCTTCCTCGGGTTGCCCCGTAGGGGCCTGTTGCTGCCGCTTTCTGGCCTCTTCCTCCGCCTTGAGCTGAGCGGCGCGCTGCTGCCGCAGGCCGCCGGCGGGGATGCTCGGGATATTAGGTTGTAGGGGCATCACTGTTCCTCCGTTGCGCCAGCGTGTGTGCGTCACCGCGTCGGTCGACGGCTACGGCTGTGATCCCAGACGCGTCACGCCTCCAGCTTCTCCGGTCCGTCGGTCGTGCTGCTTCAGGCACTACTGGTCGCTCCTGTAATGGGTCGCCGGTCAAACCGGCGGGTTAAACGACCCGCCCTACTTGCTTACTTATTTCCTCCGCATCAGGGATCACCTGTGAAAGAGGCGGGGGTGGCTTTAATTCAACGTCTGCGGATGGCGCCGCGAGCTACTTCTTCGTCACCTTCTTCACCTCCACCTTCTTCACCCCCACCTTCTTCACCCCCTTTTGGCGTGGCATTACATCTCCGCACAGGGTGGCGA
The DNA here is from genome assembly GCA_049644045.1 of Phycisphaerae bacterium. Lineage (GTDB taxonomy): Bacteria > Planctomycetota > Phycisphaerae > UBA1845 > UBA1845. The sequence continues at coordinate 5,179 of JBARRC010000309.1, read as the reverse complement.
TGATATCCCTAAGGGGGCACACGAACTCTGCCCGGTGTTTCAGCCACACCTTCTCCGCGAGCGCCTTGGCGTACATGTAGTCCGGGCTTGTCCACAGCTTCTTCAGCTTTCTCATTTCATCACCGAATGCCCCTGCCCCATGATACTGACCTACGAACTCGACGAGCCTAAAGGCCGCCTCTTCCTTGCCGCAAATATTGTCTGGGCACTTGCACTTGCTCTTGCTATACTTCGACAGGGCGCTATTCAGAGGCTTCGACCGTTGCTTAAACGGGTTGTTCAAACACGCTTCGTGAAAGGCATTCAGAAGGTCCTCGTGCAGGCTGGCGAATCCATAGGCCCCCTTCACGACCCCGGCAACCTCGCTCAAGATTTCGCTGGGACCCTTGCTGCCGATGTAGTCCAGTCGCTGCCATCCGGCAAACACCTCTCCCAACGTGTCCCAACCCCACTCCTTGTAAAGGACTGCCTGGCCCGCCTGTGCTTTGTCCTTGGCGCCCGTCGGAAAATTTGCGTTGCACCCGAACATGCCGCGGACCAGCCACTCTATTCCTCCTACCGCTCGCCCACGGTCCTCGGGGATTACGGTCTCGATCCCGATGCACGCGTGCCACAGGTTCGGCATATAAAGCGGTATGATGTCCTTCCGGACCCCGAAGCGCACGGGGCCGCGAGACAACAGCCCAGCGTGGACGGGACAGGGCTCGGCGACGTCCATGCTTTTTGCCTCGAACTTCTTGAGCTCGTCTCTATCCGGGTGCACGGAGGCCAACAGGTTGTAATGTACTGGGCTCTTGGCAACTTGATTGCTGTCCTTGCGCGCACCCACCGAACGGACGAATCGACCCAACCTCTTTGCCGCAGCCTGGGCAATCGAGACGAGCGGGACCGGCGGCTTCCCGCTAAGATGTGAGACTGCCAAGAAGCGGAAATCGTCGGGCCACAGGACGGAAAACGAGCACGACGAGACGCCGAACGTCACGAGTTTCTTGATGAACGGGGCCCCTCCTTTTTCCTCATCCATGTTGATTACATACCAGTCCTTCCCTGCGTGGCGTTTTGTGACAGACCCATTACTCGGGTCTAGCCATCGCGAGACAAGCGAACCATTCGGGGCAACATAGTAGACATGGTACGGATTTGGCGCAAAGTTATAGATCCTGCTGAGATAATACCCGGGGCCGCCCTGACCTCGCGTTCTATATTCGATCAGCGCCGCGTGGTTCCATCCGAGTATCATCGCGTCACTTTTCTTGCTATAGTCTACCACGCTATAATTCAATTTGTTGGACGGAAAAGGTGCGAAGTCTTTGCGATCTTGCATACTGTAGGAGGCGTTGTAGGCACACCGGCCCATCGAATTCCATTCGGGCAGCAACTGCTCGAACTCAAGGATTTTCCCAACAACGGGCATTGCCTACATACTCCGTCTCAGGTCGCCTCTACTGCAGTCTGAATGTCGCAGGTCACCCGGCCGACCGGTCGCTACCTATCGGCGGCTGTATGAGCCCGGCCTGCCGACATTATCCCAATGTCGCTCAGTCCTTCCTTGCTCCGTTGATACACCTTTACCTCGTCAACTCCCATGGCGTTTGTGTATGTGAGCCCGTGTGTCATCATCCAGCTCGCCGCTCTGATTATCCAGCTCGTAGGCGACCTGGTAGTGGCGGACCGCGCGGGCGGTGCGCTCGTCCCACTCGCCGGTGGCCTCGCCGCACGCGAAACCCAGATTGTTCAATCGGGCCTGGACGCCCTTGAGCGACTCGATGGGCTCCAGCTTGCCCAGGTCGAACTCGTACTCCTCGTTCAGCTCGGGGAACGTGATCTTCGCCGTCTTGGCGTCGGGTGAGATGGGCTGCTCAAGGAGCCCATCGCCGTTCGTATAGCCCTCGCGCGCTTCGCCGTCGATCTCGATGACGTAGGCCTTCGAGACGTAGGGCTTCTTCTCCTCGTCCTCGAACCTGACGCGCAGGACCTCCGGGACGCCTCGGCGGACGAATCGATGCCGCATTTCGGTTTCGCCCGGCTCCTGCTTCGGTGTCACTTCCGGGATGGTCACCCGGTCCCCCGGGAGAAGGACATTGGGATTCTTGCGGATCTCCTTCAACTTGGCGTTGCCCGGGTCGTTCCAGACTTTCTCCCAGAAGTGCCCCGTCTCGAAGGCGATGCTGGAGATGCAGTCGCCCTCTTTGACGACGTAATCCCCCTCGCCTACGGGTGTTGCATCGTCCGGCACGGATGCTCCGGGGATAAACAGCCGGTCACCCGGGACCATCGCGTCTTCCGTTCCGCGCTTCTCCCGCACCTCAGCGTTCTGCTCGTCGTCCCAGATGGCCTGTGGAGACTGATTGTACTGTTGAGCGATGTCTTCCAGCGACTCCCCTTCCCGAACCGTGTGCCACGACCCGTCCGTCGATTCGGACGTGGCCTCACCCTGGGGGGACGCCTCTTGGGATTTTTTCGCGTCCGTCTCGGCCTTGATCTGCGCGGCCCGCTGCTTTCGCAAGCCACCGGTAGGGTCTTTTGGCATGAACGACATCACGCTTTCTCCCAGGCCTCGGCGTCGAGGTTCAGGAAGGATATCTGGTACGTGCCAGCTTCCGGCACCAGCAGGTGGACCACGCCGTCAGCCCCCGTGGTGCGCTGGGAGATCACTTCGCCATCAGGCCCGATGATCTGGACGGTCTCCCCCACGACCGGCTGTCCGGCCTCGTCCACCAGCTCGACTTCGATCCAGGACAATTCGACCTTGTGGCCGGGGACCTCCGTGGGTGCTTCGGCCTGGACCAGTTCCCCCCCGCCGGCGTAGGTGACATCTTTACCGGGTTGGGCCGCATCGGCGTCGACCGGCGCCTCGGCGGCCTTGAGGGCGACGGCTGTACCGCTGCCGGCGGAGCCGCCGCTGTTGATGTTCACTTTGGTGCCCAAGATGGTGACGCCGGATGAATCGATCATGACGAAGTTGCCGCCGACCTTGAGTGTCAGGCCCTTGCCGGCCTCGATCACGACCTCCTGACCGGCCTTGAGGTAGATGTTCTTCGCCTCCTCGCTGTGGTTGGCGCTGAACTTTTCCCCTACGTCGCCTTTGACTTCCAGCGATTTATTCCCGCCCACTTTCTCATTGAAATCGAGTTTGACCTCGTTGTTCTTGGCCTTCTTGACCAGTTCGAACTTGTTTTCCTTCACGGTGAGGTGGCGATCGTGGTCGATGTTCTCCACCCGGTCGCTGTTGACGCGAATGTGCAGGTCTTTCTGCGCATAAACCAGGATCTGCTCTTTATCCTTGAGGTCCTCGAAGCGGATTTCGTTGGTGCCCCCGCCGCCCTTGCTGCTGTGCGTCTTGATGACACTCTTGGTCTTCTCATCGGGCAGTTTGTAGGGCGGCATGTGGTCGGCATTGTAGACCCGGCCGGTGATGATCGGCTGGTCCGGGTCTCCTTCGAGGAAATCGACGATCACCTCCTGCCCGACGCGCGGCAGCATCATCATCCCATACTGCCCACCTGCGGCGCCTTGGGCGACGCGGATCCAGCAGGAGGAGTTCTCATCGAACTTGCCCTCGCGGTCCCAGTTGAACTGAACCTTGACCCGGCCAAACTCGTCGGTGTCTATCTCTTCACCGGAACGCCCGACGACGCGGGCCGTCTGTGTGCCGCGCACGACGGGCCACGGCGTGATGCGCGGCGGCCGATAGGTCACTTCCGCCGGAATGCAATCGAAGCGACATTCATATACCGGCGCGTCGTAGTCCACGATGCTAATACGCGCAACGTCGTCAATCAGGTTCGGGATCGACAGTGCCTCAAGTGGGTCGGCGCCGGAGGCGGCGGCCGTGCTCGGCAGGTCCTTCGATACCTGACCGGCGTGGTATAACCACTCCGTCAGCGCGCGGTGGGCCGTCATATCGCCCGTCTTAAGGCGCGAGGCTATCTGCAACAGTGCCTCCGCCAGCTCGCGAACGGTGCGATCTTCGTTCTGTTGTGCCTGTAGCAATGACTGATGAATGCGCGCGTCCAGGATGCTGCCCCGCCCGTTGGATCCGGTTGTGCTCCGCTGGGTGGCCCCTTTACCCTGATGGGCCACCGAAGTGACCAGGTAGGACCGGTTCAACGTGTCGGACGAGTGCTCGCTCAGGTCGAACGTTCGACCCGGGGCAAGCCTGGGGCAGTTACTTTGCCCCACCCCGAGGATTCGACCCGACTCAAACTCTTCAGCCCGCAACTGGGCGATTGTCTGCCCCACGGCCTGTTCGTTGTATTCGCCGGGGTAGTCACTGAACTCCAAGCCGGCGTCCCGGCCGCAATCGCTCTGCGACTGCAAGTTCTTCTTGGGGTTCTTGAAGTCGAAGTCATTGAGCACGACGGCGCCGGGACGGACACATTGCCCCATTCGAAAGCGGAAAACGTGTTCCCGGCTGACCTGCATGGCCGTCGGCGGGTGATACGGCAACTCGGGGTCCCCCTCGACGGGCGCATAGTCGCCCGAGTCAGCCAGGATGAGCTTGTGCGCGTCCTCCGTTTGCTCGAAGAACCACCGAATCCCCTCCTCCTCCATGAGCCGGCAGATGAAGTTGTAGTCCGTCTCGCGGTATTGCACGCAGTACTCGCGCGGTTGGTATTCCCGCTTCAGTCCATCAAGGCTGAAACGATCCTCCACGATGCCGGCGTCAGTCAGCACCTTTGAGATGATTTCCTTGGTCGTCTTCTGCTGAAAAATCCGTGAGTTGTAACGGTGGGTCAACAGCCAAACGGCCGGTACCAGCTCGACGCGGTAGTAGGTTTGTTCGACGGTCTCCCCGACCATCTCAAACCGGCTCACGATCCCGTGGAACCAGCGCTCGCCCCATTCGGTGTTGATACTCAGGACGGCCGCCTTGCCGACGATGTCCTCAAACGCAACCGTTTCATCGGACGAGGCGAGTTCGATCTCAAAGCGGTAGAGCTTGCAAAAGCCCTCCGTGCCGCGGTATCGCGTGACCAGAAACTGGTCAACGTCTCCACCCTCGACCTGGAAGGCCAGTTGCGCCCGGCTCAAATCTCTTACCAAAGCCATTGCTACGGGCTCCTTGAATGCTGAATGCTGAATGCGGAATTCGCAATTCCACATTCACAATTCCGCATTCACAATTCCGCATTCCGCACGCCTACCTACCCCGAGAAGGAGTACGTGAATTCACCGG
>JBARRC010000308.1:0-13986 GCA_049644045.1 Phycisphaerae bacterium | reverse complement strand
GGCAAACGGAGCCGCACTTTGCGGCTCCGCTTGCCCATGCCACCCCGTCGCGCGGATGTTTGGACACTAACGTGGCACTGACGACAGTCTGACAACCGCGCGGGCTGAAGTCCGTGGATCGGTCGCTGTCGGTATCACCGCGCGGGCTGAAGCCCGTGGATCGCTGAAGGCAATGGTTGCAGGCGTTACAGGTCAACGCACCACACGCGATGGGGCGAACGGGATTCCTCATACTGTTGCCTCCACGCGCGACCTCGCTTTGACAAACATGTTTCGCAGCACCGGTACCAGGGTCGGCGGTTCCAGGTAACTGGGCGGCAGTCGCAAGTGAATCGTTTTCGCATCCGGCATTCGCACGCTCCCCGGCGCATCCGTAAAAAGGGGCTCAGCCTTCGGTAGTTGGTCGATTGCGAAAACCACGTCCGGCGGCTGCAAGCTGATCGACCGGATCCCAAAACGCCGCGCATACACGCGAATCTCCGCCAGCTCAAGCAATCGCTGCACCTCCTCGGGAAACGGGCCGAAGGCATCGACCAAATCCCGTTCGAGCTGCGTGAGGTCGGCCTCGGTGCGGCACGCTACGATCCGGCGATAGATTTCGATCCGCGACCGATCCGCGGCGATGTAGTGTCGCGTGATGTGGGCGGCCACGTCAAGATCAATCTGGACGGGTGGCGGCGTCGGGTCCGGTTCGTTCTTCAAGCAACGGACGGTTTGTTCGAGGACGCGGCAGTACATCTCATAGCCGACGGCCGCGATGTGACCGCTCTGCTCACTGCCCAGCAGATTGCCCGCGCCGCGGATTTCCAGATCACGCATGGCGATGCGGAACCCCGCGCCGAGTTCGCTGAATTCCTCGATCGTCTTGAGGCGTTTGGCGGCTTTGCTCGTCGGCGGGCGATCGGGCGAGAGCAGCAGATAGCAGTAGGCCCGATGGCTCGACCGCCCGACGCGCCCGCGGAGTTGGTGCAGATCGGCCAGTCCGAATCGATCGGCCCGGTTGATGAAGATGGTGTTGACGGTCGGGATGTCGATGCCGCTTTCGATGATGGTGGTGGCGACGAGCACGTCGGCCTTGCGCTGCACGAACCGGTGCATCACTGCCTCCAGCTCGTCGTCCTTCATCTGCCCGTGAGCGTAGAGAATGCGGGCCTCCGGTACGATTTGTCGGATCCGGTCCGCCACGCCCGCAATGGAGCGGACATAATTATGGACGAAGTAGACCTGTCCGTCCCGGTTCATCTCGCGAAGAATGGCGTCGCGGACGAGCTCACGGTCAAACGGCCGCACCTGCGTCGCGATCGCCCGGCGGTCGACAGGGGGAGTTTGCAGCGAGCTGATGTCACGGATGCCCATCAGCGACATGTGGAGCGTCCGCGGGATCGGCGTTGCGGTCAGTGTCAGCACCTCGACCGTCTCGCGAAGGGCTTTGAGCCGCTCCTTGTGCCCGACGCCGAAACGCTGTTCCTCGTCGATAATCACCAGGCCGAGGTTTGCAAACGACACGTCCTTGCTGATGAGACGGTGCGTGCCGATCACGATGTCGAGTTGCCCCTTCTTGAGTTGTTCGATGATCTTTTTTTGCTCGGACGGGCTGCGAAACCGCGACAGGCAACCGAGGACGAACGGGTATTCAGCCATGCGCTCCCGGAACGTTGCGTAGTGCTGCTCAGCGAGCACGGTGGTCGGTACCAGCACGGCGACCTGCCGGCCGTATTCGACGACCTTAAAGGCCGCACGCATCGCAAGTTCCGTCTTCCCGTAACCGACGTCGCCGCACACGAGCCGATCCATCGGGCGCGGTCGGATCAGGTCCTCACCGATATCTTTCGCGACAAGCAACTGATCTTCGGTTTCTTCGTAGGGGAATGAGGCCTCGAACTCTCGCTGCCACTCGGTGTCAGGCGGATAAGCGGCACCGGTCGCCTGATCGCGGATCGCCTGGATGCGGAGGAGGGATTCGGCCAACTCCGCCACGGCGTCGGCGACCTGTTGCTTGGTTTTGGCCCAGCGTTTGCCGCCGAGCTTGGAAAGCTCCGGGCGGCGCCCGGCCGCTCCGATGTACTTCTGGACCAGGTCCACCTGCGAGCTGGGCACATACACCATTGCGTGGTCGGCGAACTCCAGACAGAGGAACTCCTCGTGTTGCCCGGAATCGCCTTTGCGCATCTGTTTAAGCCCGCGATAGCGGGCGATCCCATGCACCACGTGCACGACCAACTCGCCGGGCCTCAGGTCCAGCCACGACTCCAGCGGCCGGCCGGCGTGCAGGCGCCGGACGCGCCGTCGCTGCCGGTGCCGGTGGAAAATCTCGTGGTGGGGGATCACCAGGGTTTTCGTGGCGGTCCACTCGAAACCACGGTGCATCGCGCCGATCTCTATGTAAATCGACCCGGACACGTCCGAGTCCTGCTTGGCCAGCATTTCCCCGAGTCGCTGGCGCTCGCCTTCGGTATCGCAAACCACATAAACCTCGTGGTTATGGGCAACACGACACAGCTCCGCGATGGCGTCGGCTGAGTCCCCCTCGAATCGAGACAACGATGTGACACCCATGTCGAAGGTCGCTTCGTCCGAGGTGGCGGCCGTTCCGAATGACGACAAATGAAGCTGTGGGAACCGGGCGAAACGGGAGAGGATATCGGTTACCTCATAAAGGCGGTCTTGGGCGCCAAGACGGGCGAGAAGCGTTTCGCCCATCGTTTGGACTTCAGAGGGCCCATCGAACACGATCAGGGAATCGGGCGGCAGGTACATGCTCAGGTCCGTCGTGGTTTCGGTGGCAGCCCATTGGTGATCGGGCATTGCCGTGATGGACACGGCGCTGAGCGTTTCTATCGAGCGCTGGGTGCTCACATCGAATCGGCGGATCGACTCGATCGCCTCGCCAAAGAACTGAATCCGGTAGGGATTCGTCTCGCCCGGAGCGAACAGATCGACGATGTCGCCGCGCTTGGCCACGTCGCCGGTCGACTCCACCAGGTCGAGCCGCTCGAATCCGTGATCAACCGCCCATTCGAGCAGCGATTCGGGCGAGCGGGCAGCCGGAGTTCCCCAATCAGCGCCGACCACGACGTGGAGGGTGTTTTGTTCAAGCACCTCCGGCGTGGGCACCGGTTGCATCAGCGCCTGAATCGGCGTGACGATGACGGTTGATGATGTCGGTGTGGCACGGTCAAGCGACAGCTTGGCCGTGATGGATTTCGTCGGCTCACACGGCCCAGCATAGCTGGACCGTGCCACCCTGTCCGGGTCTTCTCTTTGCCGGGTCTGGTAAAGCCAATTGCACAGCCGCAATCGCTCCGCTTGGATTTCACCGCTGGCAGCCCCCTCACCCGGCAGCGCTTCCCAGGCTGGGAACAGCTCGCACGGGCGGCCGAGAAACAGCTCCAGGTCATCCCGGGCGTTGTCAGTCTGTTCAAGGTGCGCCGTGACGTAGACATGCATGCGTGACGCAGAGGACGCCACCAGGGCTGCCACCATCGGCGCAGAGGACCCCCACAGCCCTGAAACGTGAACCACTCCCGTCAAACCGGCGAGCTGCTCCGCCAGGCGCTTCAAGCGAGCATCGGAGGCGATCGATGGGATCACCATTACTTGCCGGGCATGATAGACGACGATCCGACGAAAGCAAAACCCGCCGCGTGCCTACAAGTTCGCACAAGTATCGACAGGCCGCGGCTGGTTTAAGGCCGATGGCGCAAGTATGCTAAATAGGGTGACCGCACGTAGAATGCGTTTTTGTCTCCTGCGATCACATCCCGGCATGGGGCCCGATAAACGGGTCGGCATGGCCGGTCAGTATTCGTATCATCGGCTGTTGGAGAATCGGATCATGTCTCGGCTGGCGAGCTACACGACATTCGTCGTCTGTGGGTTGCTGCCTTCCCTGTCGCTTGCGGGTCAGCTCCCGGAGCGCTTCACGCTCGGGCGTTATATCCCGGGGGATGTGTGGTTGTATGCTCACGCCGTGCACAACCCGGAACGGGACTGGCTCGACAAGGAGTGGCAGGAGGTTCTCGACGCGCTGAAGGCAAGCGGGATCGATCGCGACCTCATCTCCCTGGTGATGGCAGCGGTGGGCGACGAGGATCGCGCCGAGACGGAAGCCACGCTCGAAAAGTGGATGGCGCTGATTGCGCAGGTGCGGTGGAGCGATATGTGGGCCAAGGAGCTCGCCTTTGCCGAACGCATGACTAAGGGTGCATTAGGCCCCGAGTACCTTGCCCTGATGCGCGGCAAGCCGGGCACCGCCGAGGGCAACACGGCGGGTCTGGTCGCTATTCTTAAGGAAGTGACCTCACTGAGTGAGAAGACCCGGTTTGCGGAGCGTGACGTGAGCGGGGTGACCGTATGGTCGCTGGGGCAATGCAAGCCCGAAGTGCCGGAACCCGTGCCGGGCATATACCTATTCCGTAAAGGGGACACGATCGGGCTGGGCTTGGGCCTTGCCCATGAGCCGTTCACGGACGTCATCCATTTGATGACCGGAGAAAGCGACAGCCCCGCGATTGTTGCGACGCCGCGTTTCCGGGAAGCCCTGGCGGAGGTTAAGACGCCCGAAGACAGTGTGTTGTTCTTCGATGGCAAGCAGCTCTTCCGGGACATCCGTGGCCTCATGCAGTTGGCCGCCCGTGATGCCGAGGCGTCCGGCGACAATAAGGATGTCAAAGTCGTCCACCTGATCTGGAGAATCCTGGATCTTTGCGACGTGTGGGATTACAGCGTCGTCAGCGTTGAGACCGAGGGACGGCGAGAACTGACGCACACGTTCGCCCGGATTCAACCGGATAAGCGAGAATCCCCCCTTCTCTGCGCGTTCTTTGGCCGCAAACCCTTTGAACGTTTCGATCAATTTATCCCCGTCGACGCGACCGGGTTTCACGTAAATGGGTTCATCGATCTCGAGTCTTTGTACAAGCTCGTGATCGACTTCGTTGAGCAGAACGTGCCGGACGGCGCAGAGTACATTGCCCGGTGGAACGGGCTGCTCGCCTTGGTTGGGTTCGACCCGCAGCGCGACCTGTTTAGCTGGTTCAGCGGTGAGATGGTCAGCGTCACCCTCCCGCCTGAGGTTGTCACGCCGATGAGCAACTCGGACTGGATGGTGGCGTTTCGCGTGAAAAACGGCGCGTTGGCTTCAAAAAAGATCGACGCCGCAATGGACTTTATTAACTGCAAGCTTCAAGCGCATGGGCAGATGCTGATCGTTACGCCGGCCCCGGTCAACGCCGAAGGCTTCCGCCAGATCACCCACCCGATGGTGATGGCGTTTCTTCGACCCGTGATCGGTGTGAAGGATGAGTGGTTGATGATCGGTTCTTCGCCCGCGACGATCAACAAGTGTCTGGCGGTGGCTGCGGGGAAAGCGCCGTCAATCCGACACAACGAACGATTCAAAAGGGAGGGACTTATTCCCGAGGGTCCCGTCGCGTCCTGTTCGTTTAAGGACATGTCCAACCTCGGCGAGGAGTTGGGTATGGCCGTCGGCATGGTCGGCATGGTCGGCGGGATGATGTCAGGGATAATACAAGACTCGGATGCGGACGAGGTGAAGCCGATCCTCCAGAAGCTCATGGCGATGCTCATGAAGCTCGGACCCGTCTTACAGAAGATCGATTTCTACAGCTCAGATTCGTCGGTCACCACCTATGACGGTGCATTGACACTGAGGACGGAGAGGGTGATCACCTACAAGCCGCCCTCGTCGGCGATAAAGGCAGCCAGTCGATCGGTGAACTCCATGGAGTAGGTGAAGCCGGCTTCGTTGTGCCCACCTGGTGTCTCAAGGAATTGTTTCGGTTCAGCCGCAGCCGCGAACAGTCTTCGGCCATTGTCGATGGGGATGAGTTCATCGTCTCTTCCGTGGATGAACAGCTTCGGACACTTGATCTGCGAGACCTTGTCGAGCGAGTCGTAGCGATAGGTCAACAGTAGTCGAACCGGCAGCAGCGGGTAGTGCAGCCGGCCCACGTCGACGAGACTTGTAAAGGTTGATTCGACGATCAGCGCGGCCGGTGTGTGCCGCCGCGCCAGCTCGATAGCCACCGCTCCGCCCAGCGATCGGCCGAACAGCACCACACGATCCGGCGATTCGCCGCGCGTCTCGACCAGATATTGCCAGGTCGCCACCGCATCCTCGTACGTGCCCGCCTCCGTGGGGCGGCCCTTGCTGCGACCGTAGCCGCGGTAGTCGAAGATCAGGACGTTGAGGCCCAAGCCGTGCAGCAGCTTGATGCTGTGCAGGCGATCGGAGATGTTGCCGGCGTTGCCGTGACAGAATATGACACTCCCCTTCGGATCGAGACGCGGGACGTACCACGCGGCGATGGCCACGCCGTCGCTTGTTTCCAGCGTAAGGTCTTCGAACTCCAATCCGATGTCGGCCGGCGTGACCGGATAATCCCGTGTGGGAAAGTAGATCAGCCGCGATTGTAACAGGGTAATGAACACACAGACTCCCAGATAGGTCAACGCAACGACGGCCACCCAACGTCCGACACGTCTGCTGACGGAACGATCTCGCTTGCCACTGCTGTTATACCTGCCCATCTCGCATCACCTTTGTGCTGCCTGGGCACTACGAGAAGCTTAGGAGTCTGTCCAAGTAACACCGCTTGACACGTATGGTATGGTGCGGGTCGTCGTCAGGGAAGAACTGCGTGCGCACCAGAAAGAGAAAGGGTGTGACCATATTTTGTGGCATCGTGTCATTCTGTCGTCCTACTGAGATCGTAGCGGCCTGCGTCCTCGCAGGCCGTTTCCCCTCCCAGGGTCCGTGACAGTTTAGGCGGACGTGTTTTGGCGTGTAGGCAGTCCCGGAGGGACGGAAGAAAGTAGCCCAGGGGCGTAAGCCCTGGGATGTGAGGCCGCCTGTGAACGGAAAGCCCCGTAGGGGCGGCAGAGACGCTCACATTGTTGGAATCTGTCTTCCGCCCCTCCGGGGCTGGAATCAGGGAGGAGCGCAACTTCTTCCAGGGGCTTACGCCCCTGGCTATTATCTATCGCTCCTCCGGGGCTGGAAAACAATCCGCGGAAACTGTCACGCACCCCCTCTCCCACGGACCAAGCTTTCTCACGGCTGCAACGCGGACAGTGAAACCCTTGCGGCCAACGCAACCGAAATTGATTTGAGCGAGCGCCCGGCTCCCGCATTGTGTCTGGTGGTTGGAGCGCTTGCGGTGGGAGCCGAGTCGCTCGCGTTCGTCGAGATTCTTTTTTTTTTAAGGGGGACAGTCACCTATTTCCGCTCTTCCTATGCGTCTCGGCTCACTTCGGCGATTGGTGGTGCTGCTCTTTCTGCGGCGCTGATGGCAACAGGTCGCGAATGCCGAAAAGGCGTCACATGCGTTGCGAGGTGATCGCGTCTTCTTATCGACCGCTCGCAGACAATGCCGCCCTCCGCCGGTTCGGCCCGACTATCGAGCCGAGCCACGCATTCACGCCAACACGCACCGCAATGCCAACAGGCCGTCACCGTTTCCGAGCACGCCAAGCGGACCTGCTCACGCGACGAGCCTGATAATGATCCGTTAGTATATCTCCCGGCCATCATCGGTGCAAGTGAAAAAGTGTCACTTTACGTTAGTTATAGGACGTTGTTTGCAGGAGCCATGGCCCCAACGTTCCCAGAACGATCATGTCTTGAATCACGAGGACTGCACAGCAGCAGCGCGACCATCATCCGGGGAACGAACGGTGGTTGACCTCGTTCCTCCCTCTCGTACTTCTGCGTGATGGCCGACAGGTTTTGCTGATCCCTGCGTCTTTCGGAGAAACGTCGATCTTCCCTCACGACGACCTACATCATATCATGGCTGTCAAGCGGTATTACTCGGGCGGACTCCCAGCGTGCGGCACCGTGGCGGTCCGTGCCGAAGAGCCCCAGGACCTGCAGGGCAGGAGTGTCGAATATGGAGCGATATGAGCGCATCTTAGTCTGCATTGATCGGTCGGTCTACGATGGTCCCCTGCTTACGTATGCCGGAGGCAGGTCACGCGCTGCCGTTTCAAAGGAGGTTCATTTCCTCCACATCCTGGATGATACGGAGCGCGTCTCCTACGACACGCCGGAAGGCTCGCCGCCTCCAACCGACCTGACCCGCGAAGCTTTACAGGCTCTCGTAGCGGAGCACTTCAATGGACACGGACACGAGCATCTTCTGTGTGAAGTGATCCGTGGATCATCGTTGATCGAGATCTTGCGTTACGCACATGAGAAGGATGTTGACCTCATTATACTGGGGCGGCACTACGGCCGCCGGGTGGAAACGGACGACGAGGCTGTCCTCGCACGGCGCATCACACGGAAGGCGACCTGCTCCGTGCTCGTGTTGCCGGAGGAATACCAACTCCAGGCGAACACCATCGTCGTGCCGGTTCGGGATTCAGAGTGCTCCGCAAGGGCACTTGAGGTCGCCTGTGACATTGCAGCAACGACCGGTGCCACCGTGGCGGCCTTGAACGTCTTCCACCTGGGCAGCGGGTATTCGCGCATTGGCAACACCCTGGAGGAGCATCAAGCGCTGCTCGAAGCCGCTGCCACCCGCGAATGTGCCAGACTCATTAAGAGGACGGACACACATGGCGTGAACGTGGAGTGCAAGTGCACTCCGGACTGTTACGGAAAGCCGGTGCCGGTCATTCTGGAGGAACTCGGGAGCGGACAAGGCCGGGCGGTCGTGATCGGCGCGCGTGGCCGAACCGGTGCGGCCGGCGTTCTACTCGGTACTGTCACCGAGCAACTGATCCGCAAGAGTCCGTCACCCGTATTGGCTGTTAAGAAGAAGGGCGAGTGCGTCGGCGTACTGCGTGCCCTGCTTGTCATCGCCGGACCAGAAGACTAGGGGTGCGGTCACGAGAATGGTTGTGAGGCTTCAAGAATGAGATCGGTTGGGCACGCAGGATGTACGAGTGCTGTGGGAGATCCGGCGGAACGGCTTCTTGATCATGAGCAGGAAGGAGCGTCGAGTCCCGCCTGGCACGCGTTTGACGCTGCACAAACTCACCAGGCTCTCTCCGCCGCGGAGACCGGGCTTAGCTCTGAAGAGGCGGAAGCTCGCCTGAAGAAACACGGCCCGAACCGACTACCGGAGCAGCCCGCCCCAACATTGTGGGGGATTCTCCTGCGCCAATTCCACAGCCCGCTCATCTATATTCTGGGCATCGCCGCTGTAGTTTCTATCGCGATTGGCGACGTGAAGGATGCCGGCTTCATCGCCGCGGTACTGGTGCTGAATGCCGTGATCGGCGGCTACCAGGAATGGCGTGCGGAGAAAAGCAGCCGGGCGCTTCAGAAATTCCTGAAGATCCGCGCTTCCGTTGTACGAGACGGAGAAGTACGCGAGATCGAAGCCGAACAAGTCGTGCCGGGCGATCTGGTCTGGGTTGAGTCCGGCAACCGTGTGCCGGCGGACCTGCGCCTTGTATCTACGCACGGTCTAGAGGTGAACGAATCGCTCCTAACTGGCGAGTCGCTCGCGGTCTTCAAGGATCCCGCCTGGGCCGGCGAAGCATCGACGCCCCTTGCCGACCGTCGAAACATGGCCTACGCCGGATCGGTCGTGGTTCGTGGTCGTGGCAGAGGTTTGGCTATCGCGACCGGTGCGGCAACGAGCGTGGGGCAAGTTGCCCAAGACGTGATGAATACTTCCGGCGGTAAGCCGCCGCTGGTGGAACGCATGGAACGGTTCAGCCGCGCCGTAGCGGCTGCGGTCCTGGTGGCGGCGTTTGTGGTCGCCCTGGTGGGCATCTTTGTCCATGGGCATACCGCTATGCAGATGTTCATGTTTGGTGTTGCGCTAGCAGTCTCGGCCATACCCGAAGGATTGCCGATCGCCATGACGGTGGCGTTGGCTATCGGCACCAGCCGGATGGCTCGCCGTGGCGTGATCGTCCGCCGACTCGCGGCGGTGGAAGGCCTGGGCAGCTGTACGTTGATCGCCAGCGACAAAACTGGAACGCTAACGTGCAACGAGCTGACTGTCCGCGAAGTCCGCCTGCCGAACGGTGACACGTTTGAAGTCACCGGCCAAGGGTTCGCACCGGAGGGACAGGTCCTGTTCCGTGGCGAGCCGATTGAGCCAGGCAGCCAATTCGACGACCTCGCCCGCGTTGCCGTCCTGTGCAACGAGGCAGATCTACACCGTAGCGAGGAGGCCTGGGTATGGCGCGGTGACCCCACCGACGTTGCGTTGCTGTCCATGGCCCGGAAGCTCGGGTGGAATCGGCCGGAAAGCCTCGGAAGCCAGCCACAAGTTAACGAGATCCCATTTGAACCGGAGCATCAGTTCGCCGCGTCGTATCACGGAGGGGACGGAACGTACCAGGTCTTTGTGAAGGGTGCGCCGGAGCGCGTCCTGGCGATGTGTAATGACGAACACGGCCCAATCAAACGCCAAGAATGGCAAGACATGGCCGAGTCCATGGCCCGGCGAGGATATCGGGTTCTGGCGTTGGCCCAAGGTGACGCCCCCGATTCCGTGGTTTCATCCTCGGCGCCGTCGGAACCGTCAGGACTCTCGTTCTTGGGTTTCGTCGGCATGATCGACCCTCTCCGACCCGGGGTCCGGGAAGCGGTTGCCGCGTGCCACGATGCTGGCGTGTCGGTCGCGATGATTACCGGCGACCACCCGGTGACCGCGCTGGCGATCGCCCGCGACCTCGGTTTGGCCACGGAGCCTGGACAGGTCGTCACTGGACCTGAACTCGTAGGGAAATCGGCGGAGGATCTGCGAGAAACCGTCGAGCGTGGCCGTGTATTCGCTCGAGTCACCCCCCGCCAGAAGCTCGAACTGGTTGACGCGGCGCGCCACGCGGGACACTACGTGGCGGTAACCGGGGACGGTGTGAACGACGCTCCGGCGCTGCGCGCCGCGAACATTGGCGTAGCCATGGGCAAATCGGGCACCGACGTTGCGCGCGAGGCCGCCGAACTGGTAATCAGCGATGACAACTTTGCCACAGTTGTTGCCGGTGTCGAGGAAGGGCGCATCGCCTACGACAATGTTCGAAAGGTGATCTACCTTCTGATTTCCACCGGAGCGGCTGAGGTGGTCTTGGTGGCCCTGGCCGTCGCAACCGGGATGCCGCTTCCGCTTCTCCCCGTACAGCTTCTCTGGCTCAATCTCGTTACCAACGGGATCCAGGACGTTGCCCTGGCGTTTGAACCGAGTGAGGGGGGCGTACTGCGTCGCAAACCGCGACCGCCCCGGGAGCCCATTTTCAATCGGCTCATGATCGAACGTACGATCATCGGTGCAATTGTGATGGGCTGCGTTGCATTTAGCGTCTTTGGGTGGCTGCTATCGGCCGGTTGGAGCGAGGCGTCAGCGCGGAACGGGGTTCTCCTGCTCATGGTTCTGTTTGAAATCGTCCACATTGGCAACTGCCGATCGGAAACGAAATCCGCCTTCTGGCTGTCTCCGCTCCGGAACCCGATTCTGGTCGCCGGCTCTACGCTCGCGATGCTGATCCACGTAGCGATGATGTACCTGCCCGTGGGCCACGCGTTGCTGGAGGTGGAGCCCGTTAGGCCGGCCGTCTGGTTGGCTTTGCTGGGCAGCGCCTTGACCGTCATCGTTGCGATCGAGATCCATAAACTGGTCTGGAGGTTCCGACATCGTTGAGGCTCCATGTGATTGAGGTGCCATGCCGTAACATAAAGCCGTTGCAGAACGCAAGTACCCCACAGGGAGACGAACTCAGAGAATCCGGGCGTGACAAGCGCTGGGAGCCAACCTCTGGCAAGAACAAAACGATGGAACTCAGCAAGCTGCAGCAACACATACGTACGCTGGTGACGCTGGAAGAATCCGAAGCCCTGGTGATCAGCTGCTATCTGAATGTCGAGGCCGGCCTACCGGGCTGCCGCAACGCCTTCGCCGAGCGCGTGGCGCTCTTGAGAAGGGCCGTCGGCCCCGAACACAAGGAAACTTTTGAGGAAGGCCTGGGCAAGACCGTCAGTTTTATCAAGGATCATGTGCAACCCGGCACGAGGGGCGTCTCGGAATCGTCGCACCGGGATGCGAGCCATATTGCTCGGGACCGTGGCCGAGCGCATTGTGCGAGAGTCACCCTGCTCGGTTCTGGCGGTCAAGCCGGATGACTTCAAGTACGATATTGATTGAGCGCGACGTGAATGCGAATGTGAAGAAGCGGCAATTGAGTGGCTCCAACGCATCGAATCGTGCAGCCGACATGAGGTTGTATCGATTAGAAACGACAAGGCGCTTCCCGACGAGTGAACGGGAGCTGTCTACAGTGTCTCGTGAACAGGAGTGCTCCAATGTCCTAGATATTCCCAGTACAATACGAGACCGGGGAACGCGCCGGACGTCCGGAACGTCAAGCATTGTCTCAGATACAAAAGGAGCAGAGACATGAAGTTGCGTGCATGGTTTCGCGGCGCGGCGTTCGTCGCCGCCGCGGTGCTTACGGGCAGCCAGGTCCTCTCGCAGGACAAGGGCGCAAAAGGCGGAGAGGACGAGGAGGCCCGGATCAAGGCGATGCTGGAGATGGCCGCGCCCGGGACGTTTCATGATTACTTGAAGCCCCTGGCCGGGAGTTGGAAGTGCTCGGTCAAGTACTGGTCTGCGCCGGGCACCAAGCCGCACGAGTCGACCGCAACCATGGAGAAGAAGTGGATCCTCGGCGGGCGCTTCCTTACGGAGGAGTTCAAGGGGACCATCTTCAATGACGTGCCCTTCGCTGTCTTCGGCATCATGGGGTACGACAAGACGCAGAAGAAGTATTTTGCCATCCATATGGATACCACGGGTACTGGATTCGATACGTCGTTCGGAACCTGTGATGCCTCCTGCAAGGTGTTCACGTTCCCCGGCGACAAAGAATCCGACCCGTGGAGCACCCTCGAGATCGTGAACAACGACAAGAACATTGCGAAGGGGTTCGGCAAAGGTCCCGACGGGAAGGCGTGGATGTTCCTCGAGATCGTCGCCACGCGCAAATAGCGTGGGTGCCACTCTGCCCGTGCGCTTTGGCAAGGTCGGTGCTGTCTACGGTCTTCAAACCGGAAGGTCACGAGTGGATAAGCGAAACGGTAACCTCCGGACCAAGGATGCCCGAGTGTCGTGGGAGATCCCGTGGAACGGCCTCTTGATCAGGAGTAGGAAAGAGCACCTCGATCACCTGACTCCACGCCTCCTTCTCGGAAAAGTGGGACGTTTTTACGATCCCGAGCCTACCGGGAAGGAGGCTTGCTACATAGTTTCATGGCCAAGCGAAACGCCGCCGAACGCGGCGTGAAGATACGGCGGTTAGTGTCGGGTTTGCGGACCCGATACGCGACTGGCGGCCCCTTAAAGTGCCGCCTTATACTACTCCGAGTTTCAGCGAGCACATTTGGCGTTGTAGGAGAGGGCCTAGCTTGACTTGACCTGGGGTTTAGCTATAAGTAAACTCTTATGAGCAAGGAGGCCGATAGACCCATTTTAGTCCGCGGGAGCTTGCGGACGATCGAGTATGCCGTTTGCGCGAACGGGTCGATGCCCGCCAAAGACTTCATCGAGGGTCTGGACGAAAGCGACCAACGAAAGCTCGTCGTGCTTTTCCGCCGCATGGCGGAGAAGGGCAATGTGCCGAACCGAGAACAATTCAAACTCGTGCGAGAGAGGGTATTCGAATTCAAGAAGCATCAGATTCGCGTGTTCTGTTTTCGCAGCGGAGATCGGTGCCCACTGGCCAACGGGTACAAGAAGAAAAGGAACAGGCTCGATCAGAGTGAGGTCGTCCGGGCGGAACGGATCATGCGGGAACATTTGGAGCGTGAAGCTGGAGAAAGGAAGGGGCAAAAGGAATGAACGAGACTCTGACGGAAAAACTGACCAATACACCGGAAGGAATGCGCCTTTATCAGCAGGAGCGGTCGATTCAGGAGCTGACGGATTTGATCTGCGAGTTGCTGGAGGAGCAGGATGTGACTCGTGCGGAACTTGCTCAACGCCTTGGCACGTCCAAGGGCTACAT
>JBARRC010000307.1:0-6495 GCA_049644045.1 Phycisphaerae bacterium | reverse complement strand
GAGTTGGCCTTGATCTTCGCGATCCAGCCCTCCTCGAAGGCGTCATCGTTGATAAGCTCGGGATGGTCCGCCAACGCCGTGTTGACCTCTACAACGGTACCCCCCACCGCCGTGAGGATCTCAGAGGTCGCCTTCACGGATTCGACTTCGCCGAGCGGGTCCCCCGCTACCACCGACGTGCCGACTTCCGGCAACTCAACATAGGTGATATCGGTCAGCTCCTCAGCGGCGTACTGCGTGATGCCCATCGTGACGACATCACCCTCGACGAGAAACCACTCGTGCGTCTCAGAATACTTCCGATCGATTGGAGCTTTCATGGAGTCCCTCTGCCATTCGGCTGGCTAGCCGGGTAGGTCGGGCTCGGCCCGACGCCGGGTTTGATTGTCGGGCAAAGCCCGATCCACCCTCTTCGGACGTTTGTAAAACGGAAGTTTAACGATCCTGGCGGCCACCCGTTTGCGGCCCGCCTCGACCTCAAGCTTCATGCCTTCCTCCGCGAAGTCACTTGCGACGAAAGCCATCGCGATGCTTTTGGCAAGCGTGGGGCTGAGCGTCCCGCTGGTCACCTCGCCGACCTCCCGTCCCCCATCGTACACCCTGCAATGCTGACGGGCAATACGCCGCCCATCCAGCTCGAGCCCCACGAGCCGGCGCGGCAGCCCCTCTTCCTTCAGCTTTCGCATCGGCTCGGCACCAAGAAAGTCTTTCGACAAATCCACACACCAGCCCTGGCCGGCGGTGAGCGAATCGACCTCCTCGCTCAATTCGTGCCCGTAGAGCGGCATGGCCGCCTCGATTCGCAGCGTGTCCCGCGCGCCCAGGCCGGCCGGCTTGACAATCGGGTGCGGCTTCTCTTTGGTGCCCAGCAACTTGGGCAAGAGCATTTTAACAATCCCGGCCGGTACAACGACCTCGAAACCGTCTTCACCGGTGTATCCGCTACGGTAGACGGTGATGCGCATGCCGATCATGGTGAAGGTCTTGAACCAGTAGCGTTTGATCGAGGAGAGGTCCGTGTCAACGATCTCCTGGGCAATCGCCAGTGTCTTGGGGCCCTGGATGGCGATCATGGCCGTGGCAAGAGTCTCGTCCTTAATCCGCACGTCCGTCCCACCATTGTGCTTGTTGAGCCACGACACGATCTTCTCGCGATTGGCACCGTTGCAGACAATCCCCCAGTGTGACTCAAACCGCGAGACGATCAGATCATCGAGAACCCGACCATCCTCGCGGCACATGTGCGAGTAGTAGGACCGACCCACGTCCGCCCCAACCAGGTTGCGCGTGCACAACCGGTTGAGGAACGACTCGCAGTCGGTTCCGGTCAGCTTGAGCCGGCCCATGTGCGACACGTCAAACATGCTACAGGCGGTGCGGGTATGGATGTGTTCCTCGATAATCCCGGCGAACTGGACCGGCATCTGCCAGCCTGCAAACTCCACCAGCCGGGCGCTCCTCTCAACGTGTGTGTCGTACAGCGGAGTTCTTAGCAAGGTCTCGGTCATCGCCACCCTCAGCCAAGCTTGACTTACAACCCGCGTGCCAAGTTGGGCTACCATAGAAACGCCTACCGGGGATGTCAACGGTCGGGGGAATGGGCTTGCCGCCGGTCGGGTGCATCCTATTCTGGGTGGCATGGGCAAACTTGTTTGCCCGTGTTGGACCCTTTCACGGGCAAGCTAACGCTTGCCCATGCCATCCTCGCCAGTTTCCGCCACCTTTTTCGGGATGCCCCCGTCGGTCTTTCGGGGTCTTGCCTGATGGTTCGGCGATCGAGTACACTCTGCGTCTCCACCGCCTCCGGCGCGGAGGGTGGTGAGCACCAGTTGTCCATGCGAGGAACGGATTCCCGATATCCGAGGTGATAGGTATGCCGACGCTGTTTGTGACATTTATGGCTTTTGTGTTCGCGGTCATGTTCGGGTTGCTCGACTTCCTGGTTCAAACAAGCTGACGGGACCCCTCACCGCCCTAGCGCACATTTGTCATTTGTGCTCGTAGCTAAAGCCTGCGGTTCGTCATTGTTACGGGATATCCGCGCGGGCTAAAGCCCGCGGCTCGTCATTGTTACTGGATATCCGCGCGGGCTGAAGCTCGCGGTTCGTTATTGTTATGGGATATCCGCGCGGGCTAAAGCCCGCGGCTCGCTTGAATGGCGTTCTGCACTCACGTAGACTGTCCGGTTACGGGGTAAAGCTGGGTTCGCAAGGATTAGACAAGCAACAACAACGATGGCCAACACCCCACAGGATAATAAACCGGGCCGCTATGACCCCGCCGCGATCGAGGCCCGCTGGCGGGACTACTGGGAGGAGCGGGACACGTTCCGCACGCTCAACCCCGGTGAGCCCGGCTTCGATGCCGATAAGCCAAAATTCTACATCCTCGACATGTTCCCCTACCCGAGCGGTGCGGGCCTGCACGTCGGGCACCCCGTTGGTTACTGCGCCACGGACATCATCGCGCGGTATAAGCGGATGCGCGGTTTCAACGTGCTTCACCCGATGGGGTTCGACGCCTTCGGCCTGCCGGCGGAGCAGTACGCCATTGAGCATAACGTCCACCCGGCGGTCACAACCAGGAGAAACATCGACCGGTATCGAGAGCAGCTCAAGATGTTCGGCTTCAGCTACGACTGGGGCCGCGAGGTGGCGACCTGCGACCCGCAGTACTACAAGTTCACGCAGTGGGTCTTTCTGCGCATGTTCGATAGCTGGTACGACGGGCGCGCCGACAAGGCCCGACCCATCGATGAGCTGGTCCGTGCTTTCGAGACCGGGGAGCTTCCGCCGCGCACAAACCCGAATGCCGCCGAGTGTTCAGGGCCGGGAGACACCGACGGGAAGATTCGTACCGGCCCTGTGGAATGGCACCAGGTGGACGAGCGAACGAAACGCTTGATCATCGACAGCTATCGACTTGCTTACCTGGCCGACGTGTCGGTCAACTGGTGCCCAGCGCTTGGCACGGTTCTCGCAAACGAGGAAGTCACGAATGAGGGTCGAAGCGACCGTGGCAATCACCCGGTTTATCGCCGCCCGCTGAGACAATGGATGCTACGCATCACCAACTACGCCGACCGGTTGCTGACCGACCTGGACGGGCTGGATTGGCCCGAGCCGATCAAGATCATGCAGCGCAACTGGATCGGCAAGAGCACCGGAGCGGAGGCCGTCTTCCCGTTGGCGCACCAATGGGGCATCGAAAACGGCCGGTGGATTTGCCGAGAAGACGGCATCGATGACAGTGCGCCGCTTTCGTACGAAACAGTTCCTCACGCAATCCGTGTTTACACGACGCGCTCCGATACGCTCTTTGGGGCGACGTACATGGTGCTCGCACCGGAGCATGAACTGGTCGAACGGATCACAACCGACGAGCATCGCGCGGAAGTCGAGGCGTACGTCGCCGCGGCGCGAAACCGTTCCGACCTGGACCGGACGGCCGATACAAAGGAAAAAACCGGCGTCTTCACCGGCGCCTACGCGATCAACCCCGTCAACGGGCGACCGATCCCGATCTGGATCGCTGACTATGTACTCATGGGGTACGGCACTGGCGCGATCATGGCCGTCCCCGCCCACGACATCCGCGACTTCGAGTTCGCCAAGACCTTCGGCCTGCCACTTGCGGCGGTGGTGGAGCCCGACGATGACTGGTTCCACGAGCAGATCATGCGCGGGGCTCTTGACGCGGATTACTGTGCCCGCCGTGGCAAGCCCGAGCTGGTCGAGCGGATCATGCAGTCGGCGACCAAGGCGGCGGGAACGTTGGGGGGGATCACCGCACAGGATGCGTCCGCGATCCTCGACGGGGACGCCGGTTGGGTAAGGCAGGTGGCGCTGCCGGTCTATGAAGACGACCCGGGCATCTTCGCGGAGGCGTTTGTCGGTGAGGGAACCAATATCAACTCCCCGGGGCGTGGTGAACGGGCCGCGTTGCTGGAGGACGTGTGCGACTTGAACGACCTGCCTACACCGGAGGCCCAGGCGAAGATCACCGCTTGGCTCGAGGGCAAGGGGCTCGGTCGGGCGGCAGTCAACTACAAGCTTCGCGACTGGATCTTCAGCCGGCAAAAGTATTGGGGTGAGCCGTTTCCCGTCCTTCATGGTGAGGGCGGTGAAACGATCGGTCTGAGCGACGACGAGCTGCCCGTCGAATTGCCGGACATGGAGGACTTCAAGCCGACGCCCGCAGCCGAGGACGCCGCGACGCTGCCGGAGCCCCCGCTCGGGCGGGCGAAGGAATGGCTCTCCGTCGAGCGGGACGGGCGGCGTTATCGCCGAGACATGAACACCATGCCGCAATGGGCCGGATCCTGCTGGTACTACCTTCGCTTCATCGACCCACACAATATGGAGCAGTTTTGCGGCAAGGAGGCCGAGCGATACTGGACGCCGGTCGACCTGTACGTCGGTGGTGCGGAGCACGCCGTCCTGCACCTGCTCTATGCCAGGTTCTGGCACAAGGTGTTGTATGATCTGGGCTTCGCCTCCACACGCGAACCCTTTCAGAAGCTGTTCAATCAGGGAATGATCCAGGGTTTCGCGTACCGGGACAGCCGTGGCGTCACCGTCGGACCGGACGTGGTCGAGGAGCGCGGCGAGGATCAGTTCATCCTCAAGAAAACCGGTCAACCGGTGACGCGCATCATCGCCAAGATGAGCAAGGCGCTCAAAAACGTCGTCAGTCCCGACGAAATCATCGCGGAATCGGGGGCTGACACGTTCCGGCTCTATGAGATGTACATGGGGCCGCTGGAGGCGTCCAAGCCGTGGAACACGCGGGACGTGCCGGGCCTGTTCAAGCTGTGCCAGCGCGTCTGGCGGCTGGTCGTCGATGAGAACACGGGTGAACTGACCAAGGCCCTGACCGACGATAAACCTGACACCGGCGCGTTGCGCGCATTGCATAAGCTAATCAAACGCGTGACCGAGGACCTGGAGCGTCTCAAGCTGAACACGGCGATCGCGGCCATCTTCGATTTCGTCAACTTCATGACGCCGCGGGACCGCCGATCCCGAACAGTCATTGAACCCTTCGTGTTGGTGGTGTCCCCGTTTGCGCCGCACTTGGGGGAAGAACTCTGGCATCGGCTCGGGCATGACAAGACCCTCGCATACGAGCCTTGGCCCCAGTACGATGAAAAGCTCGCCCGCGACGAAGAGGTCGAGATCGGAGTGCAGATCAACGGCAAGCTGAAGGCGCGCGTGATGGTGGCCACCGATGCCGACGAAGAAAGCATCCGCGAAGCCGCGCTCGCTGAGAAGCGAATCGTAGAAGCAATCGCGGGCAAGACGATCCGCAAGGTCATCGTCGTAAAGGGGCGACTCGTCAATATCGTGGCGAACCAGCGAAGCGAATTGCAATCAAGGCTCACGAGAAAGGATCGTCAGGAGGAGTCGTGAACGAGATTCAAGATGTTAGGGCACGGGTCCTCGATCCAACTGGACGGGCCAGGCGGATACAGGAAAACCCAAGAGGGATATACGGGTTTCTTCTTTGCGCTGGCCTTGCTCTCGCTTTGACCGCTTCTGCAGGCGAGCCGAGTGATCGGCTCCCGTCGTTGCCGTCTTGGCTGCCGAAGATCATCCGGCATCCGGTGCCGGCGACGTGGACACGTGGCCAGCCGTCGGCTCTGCCGAAATTCGATATAGCCAGTGCTCGGCAAGATCCTTGGCAGTTGGATCTTCGGCACGCAGACGTGTCCAAGCTCGACTTGCGCGGCAGAATGGACGACCTGCTGTTCGCGTCCTTCGATGACGGCACACGATGGCCTCCCGGTTTCCTGCTACCCGAGAAGTTCGATCCGGGCCAAATCATGGGGCTGGGGAAGAACCCGGGGCTGAGTGTGCGAGAGCTTCATCGGCAGGGCGTTACGGGGCGCGGCGTGGGGATAGCGGTCATCGACCAGGCCCTTTTCGTGGATCATCAGGAGTACGTACATCAGTTGCGCTTGTATGAAGAAACGGATGACATCACTGGCGGCTGGCTGCACGCCGATATGCACGGGGCTGCGGTGGCCTCTATCGCTGTGGGTAAAACGGTTGGTGTCGCCCCCGAGGCGGACCTGTACTACATCGCGACGAGCCGGGGTGGAGATGGGAAAGACTTCTCTGCTCTTGCGAAATGTGTACGCCGCGTCTTGGCTGTGAACGCTGAGTTACCCAGACAACGCAGGATTCGCGTGATCGCGATGGCGATTGGATGGGATCGCGGGAGCAAAGGGTACGACGAGATTGCCGCCGCGACCCGGGAGGCCAAGGCAAAGGGCTTACTGGTTGTCTGTTCCTCCATCGAAGAGGTTCACGGATTCCGTTTTCACGGGCTGGGTCGGCCTCCGCTGGCAGATCCCGATCGGTCCAGCTCTTACGAACCCGGCACGTGGTGGAGCCATGGCCTTCATCCCAACCGGTGGAGCTCCGATCGCTTATTGATCCCCATGGACTCGCGGACGACGGCTTCTCCTCATAGCCCGACGCAGTATGCGTT
>JBARRC010000306.1:0-2141 GCA_049644045.1 Phycisphaerae bacterium | reverse complement strand
TCAAATACTACCGTCCCAAGAATCCCCGGCCGTCGCAGCCACGAGTTACCAGGCGGAGCATTAACAAGTGGATTCCTGGAAGATCGGAGAAAATGAAAATGAACGCCGCCTAAGTCAACAGCATTGGCCGTCGGGCGGGGGGACCCGTTAGAGACTCCCCAGCTGCGATAACAGACTGCAAACGCAGGAAAACCCTTGTTCATAGAGGTTTGCGCTGGGTCGACTTGACCACTCAAGACCCTTCAAGACCATCGCAGACTGCTTCTATCGGGCACTGATCGGGCACTCGCGAGGCCAAAGCCAAGGCATAGGCATAGGAGCTCGTGTCGAGGAGCGCTGAAGCCGGGAGGCGAGATGTCCCCCGGCACGTCCGGCAGGCCAGGCTAGCCCAAGTTCCGCAGTTAGGAGGCGAGAACCGGCCTGACGAAACGCCAGAGCGGTTTTTTGCCGGGTTTTTTGACTACATCGGCGATTCAAGAACTCCATTTGGGCTCTCCGAGACGGCGCGGGATCTTGAGCCCCAGCCGGTCCAGCAGAATGCGCTGTGACTCATCCGCTTGTGTGACGCAGCGGATCCTGACCTCGCGTCCGCGCGACGTGGGGAGGATGACGTCGTTCGTCTTGATCCGGTCGAACTCCTCGATGACGGGCCTGGGGCCGTTGCCAAGGCCGCATCGAGACATCCATTGCTCCAGCGTCTTCCACATGGCGTAGGCCAGGAAAGAGAACAGAATGTGGGCCTGCACTCGGTCTTCTTTGTGGTGCCAGATGGGACGCAGGTTCAGCTCCGTCTTGTGGGTTCGAAACGCGGATTCGGCTTGTGTCAACTGAATGTAGGTCTTCCACAAATCCTCCGGCTTCCAGTCCACCAAGTTCGTTCGAAGCAGATAGCATCCCTCGCTGAGCTGCGCCCATTCGCGCCACGCCTTCTTCTTGGTCCAGATCACTTTGAGGAACCCTCCGGTCCCATCTCGCTCCACGTCGCTGACTTTGATGTCGAACAGGCCGGCCGTGCGTGAGTTCTTACCGAGAAGGCGACCGATCTGCCGTTCTACCTGGCTGCGATTGGGTTTCTTCTTGGCCTTGTCCAACCGGCGCTTGAGACTCTGGAGTCCTTTTTCGATCCGCCCTTCGAATCGATCGTGCATCGCCTTCTCTTTCTCACGGCGTGCACCGCTGCGGCAGAGTATGAACGTCTCGTTCCCATCGGGTCCCGGACGTAGTTTCACTTCGATGCCCTCCTCGACCTGCGTCCAATCTTTGTCCAAAAGGGCCTGCTCGAACGACCGCAGCGTGGCTTTGGGCGTCCCCACGATGTATTGTCCATCTCGATCCCGCAGGAACTGCAGGTTCTCGTCGCTGACCATCCCGCGATCCAGCACCCAGATCCGCCTGGCCTTGCCGTGCTTTTGCTCCATGGACTCGATGATTTCCTGAAGCGTTTTCGAATCGTGCCGATTGCCCTCGAACACCTCATAGGCCACGGGCAGTCCTTCTCGGGTTACGACCAAGCCGATGCAGACCTGCTTACAATCGGGGCGATGATCGCGCGAATGTCCGCGTTTGGCTTGAGGGTTGCGTTTGGCTTCCCCTTCGAAGTACGTGGAAGTGACGTCATAGAGGAGAAGCTCCTATTGCGCATCGAAGAGCGTGGTGAATCGTTCCTTGAGATGCTTCTCGATGTCGTCCTTGTGCTTGAGCAGATGATCGTGGACACGGTAAAGGCGATCCGGGTTCATCGCACCGTCCGGCACGCCCATCAGATCATCAAGCGAGGTACGTTCATACCACGTATCTGCAATGTGCAATTCGCTCGACGGCTCGCAGAAGCGTGCCAATGACACGATCGTGGCGACGATGTGCCGGGGAAGGTGTCCACGACCGCGTGGCATGATTCGCTCAAGAAGCTTGTCGAGTTCGAGGGCTCGCCACAACGTCAAAGCGAGGTATACGCTGCCGAAATCGCGCGTTCGCTCGACCCGGGCCCCGCGAACGCGGACTTCGAGTGTTTCGGGCACTGGTTCCGCCGTCTCGGAGGATTCAAAGAGCGGCATGTCAGGGATGGGGCGTCTGTTGACGATGCGTGCGAGGTTGGCCCACTCGGTTCTCTCACCCGCCTGCAACTCGCCGAGATAGGAAAC
>JBARRC010000305.1:0-2839 GCA_049644045.1 Phycisphaerae bacterium | reverse complement strand
CTGCCAACACTTCCCCAGAAGTCCAAACCGTGTGGATCGACGAAGATCAACGGGCTTGCGTCTGCGTACAGGTACACATTGAGTCCGCCATTGATCCCGATCGGGTCGCGTTGCAGGAAGCGGCCGGTGGCGGGATCATAGTACCTCGCCCCGACGTGCAGATAAGGAAACTCCTGGTGGGTCTGATACCCCCACCGCCCAGCGTAGCCGTAACGGTCGCCGGGGCCGCTCATCGCGCCGCTGACGCGCTCGCCGAAGGCGGTATACGTGGCAGGCAGGATGCCTGCGCCACTGGAGTCAGTCATCAAGCGCGTCGTGCCGATCTGGTTGCCGTGATAGTAACTCGTGTTCGCGCCCCCGGTATTCGTCCACGGATCGACCTTCGCGATTCCCGGCTCGAACGAGCGAAGGTTGGTGGCCGTCTGGCCGTCGATCATGTAGTCGCCGTAGATTTCATCACCGTCGTAGTCGGACCAGACGTCGCCACCCGGCACCGGTTCGAGCGTCTCCGGATCGAGCTCCCGGTTCAGATAACGCTGACGAGCACCATCGTAGCGGAACCCACGGGCGTAGCTGGTATTGTAATCCTGCCCGTTGCCCCACGTCTCGCCGACGACGTACGTGACCGTCTGGCCGTTCGTGGCATACGTAAACCGCGTAAGCGAGGACTGCGGCTCGCCCGGCTCCGGGTTTTCCTTTACCGTGAAGACCTCCGTCACGTTGCCGTCACTATTGTAATAGTACCACGTCGTCGACAGCAATGTTTGCACACGCATGGCCGCGCTTCGCTTGGCCACGGCACCCAGCCGCCCCCTTTCTTGCCCAGGCATCAAAACGCCAGACCACATTCCGGGCAACGGGCTTCAGTGAGCCCTTCGTGGGGATAGCCGCAGTTGATGCATCTCCCTTCCGCAGCTACCGGGACCGTACTGCCAAATTCCCACAATACTCGAAGGGCCCAAATCCAGATGACCAAGTGAAGGAACGCGCGTGACCAGAGAAGAGCCTGGTATGTCGAAAGAGACACGACAAGATTCTCGTACATCCTCTCCAGACTGAAAATAAACAACAGATTCCCAATCGCTGCAAGCCACGCTACCAGGGCCAACGACCAAGACAATCTCGTTTCCTCGAAGCGCGCGGCTAGTCTACTCAGATAGAGAAACAACAAAAAAATCGCGACACTCTCTACGAAACGTTCACCGGTCCAAACATAGGGCATCGGGGCCCACGTCTGTATGTGCCTCGCCAGAAGCCTCCCCAATTGACCAAACACTGCAAGAACCGCACACGCTCTCAGCGCCTGTCGAGAAGTGTCGGGAGCCCTGAGGTCCTTTGGACATGGGATGGGAGCAGTTACCCTGTATACACCCACCAACAAAAGCAACTCTGCCAACGTGGGCACGAATTCCACCCATCGCAGATCGCTACGGGTTCCGCCAAGTACAGCTACAGCTGTAGAACCCGTGCTAGTCAAGAGTGCCGAGACGAGGACAACCCAGAACAGCAATCTCGCTCCACGCTGAACCTGTTTCACCCAGTGGCAGTTTCCGTCGGTCATACCCTATCCTTGAAAGAACGAAGAAACACCGGCCTACATGTTGCTTTCTTTTGAACCTACCACTTGTTGTGAACCAAGACTCGCGATTCGCCAACGTAGTACGTGTGTTCTCCGTCGACGGTCATGTTGTACACGCGCACTGGTCGAGAAGGACACTCGCGGACCGCACCGAGCACCGAAACACCTTTCCCATCGGCACTCAGAAGTTGGCAACCCTCGTGGAGTGCGCCAGCGTTGACCCATCCCTCGCCAATAACCCAGAATGGGTGCTCCGGCGTGCATGTAATGGTCTCCTCGGGGAGTCGGACGTTAACCAGAGTTCGTCCGCATGCCTCGACAGTTTTTGTTACGGTCGCGTACACATCCCGCGCGCCAGCTATGTCCTGAGACAGCACACATGCCTGGACGACCACGTCCTCAATGGCAATAGGGCCAACTGAAGTTTCGACAGGAGTTCCCGCAACGAAACAGGATCCTCCCGTCAGTCCGCCCGTCAGCCAATTCCAAAAGGTGCTCACGGGATCAGTTAGTATGCGAGGCGGTGGGGGGGGAGGCAACTTGTGTCGACGTCTTAATTCCTCACGACGCTTTCTTCTCTCTTCCTCATTCTTCTGCTCACACCCGGGAGGATAACCAGATTCACCCATACACGCACAGCTACCGCAGGCCCAAAGGATCTGGCAGGCCAAAGCAAAGGCCTCAGGGCCATGGCCTCCTCCTGAATCCTGGAGAGTGGCCCCAGCACCTCGGCGCGGTTTCAGCCCACTAGCGTCGAGCTCCACCGTGGGTCGTAAGTTCACATACCCGTACACATTCAACCCACCGTGGATACCTATCGGGTCTCGTTGCAGAAAGCGGCCGGTTGAGGGGTCGTAGTAGCGGGCGCCCACGTGCAGGAACGGGAAGTCGTCGTGGGTTTGATACCCGTAGGCGCCCGCATAGCCGTAGCGGTGATTCGTACCGGCGATTCGCTCGCCGAAGGCTGTGTATGTCGCAGGCAGGATGCCTGCGCCACTGGAGTCAGTCATCAAGCGCGTCGTGCCGATCATGTCCGTGTGGTAGTGCTCCAGTGTCGTCGGGTCCGGTTGGCCACCGTTCCACGCGACCTTCGCGATTCCCGGCTCGAAGGAGCGCAGGTTGGTGACTGTCTGGCCGTCGATCATGTAGTCGCCGTAGATCTCATCGCCGTCGTAGTCGGACCAGGTGTCGCCACCCGGCACCGGTTCGAGCGTCTCCGGATCGAGCTCCCGGTTCAAATAGCGCTGGCGGGCTCCATCG